>JAFYIC010000105.1 GCA_017538845.1 Bacillota bacterium
GGTGATGAGCCGGTAACAGCGGGACAGCTTCAGGCCCAGGGAGCGATGACAGCGTTGCTGAAGGACGCTCTCAAGCCGAACCTGGTACAGACCCTGGAGCACACAGCTTCATTCGTACATGGCGGACCTTTCGCCAACATAGCCCACGGATGTAACTCGGTAATGGCTACGAAGATGGCTCTTAAGACAGGCGATTACGTAGTTACGGAAGCCGGATTCGGCGCTGACCTTGGCGCGGAGAAATTCCTGGACATCAAGTGCCGTATGGCGGGACTTACGCCTGACGCGGTAGTCATCGTTGCTACAGTAAGAGCTCTGAAGCATCACGGCGGCGTTGCCAAGGCAGATCTTGAAAAAGAAGATCTGGCAGCTCTTGAGAAGGGACTTCCGAATCTCCTGCAGCACGTGGAGAACATCACCAAAGTCTACGGGCTTCCGGCAGTAGTTGCCATCAACGCGTTCCCGGCAGACACGGACGCCGAACTTGCTCTCGTTGAAAAGAAGTGTAAGGAGCTGGGCGTAAACGTGGCTCTTTCCCAGGTATGGGCAAAAGGCGGCGAAGGCGGTATTGCTCTGGCTGAAGAGGTCGTAAGACTCTGCGAGCAGGAAAGCAACTTCACATTCAGTTACGAAGACGATTTGTCAATAGAAGAAAAGATAGAAGCCGTTGCAAAGAAGGTATATCACGCGGCAGACGTGAACATCCTTCCGGCAGCGCAGAAACAGATAGACAAACTTGCCGAGCTGGGATTCTCCGGAATGCCGGTCTGCATGGCCAAGACACAATACAGTTTTTCGGACGATCCGCAGCTTCTGGGAGCGCCTGACGACTTTACGCTGACAGTGCGCAACGTGAAAGTTTCCGCGGGAGCCGGATTCATAGTCGCTCTCACAGGCGATATCATGACCATGCCGGGACTTCCAAAGAGACCTGCGGCCGAGAAGATCGACGTGGACAGCACAGGAAAGATCAGCGGACTGTTCTAAATGCGGTTTTAAGAAATGAAAGACCGGAGCGGGGACACCCTTCCGGACGGAAAGAAGAAAAATGTTCAGAGACAAGACTATCCGTGATTTTACAGATGAACTTGCATCCAAAGCGCCGGTACCCGGAGGCGGAGGAGCATCGGCTCTTGCCGGAGCCGTTGGCATCGCCCTGGGAAACATGGTGGGTTCTCTTACCGTGGGCAAGAAGAAGTACGCGGATGTGGAAGATGACCTGAGGTCGCTCATGAAAAGGGCGGAAGTCCTGCGGAAGGAGCTTCTTGAATGTATCGATGAAGACGCCGCATGCTTTGAGCCTCTTGCCGCGGCATATTCGCTTCCGGCTGAAACGGATGAAGAGAAAGCGGAAAAGGACAAAGTGATGGAACAGGCTCTTGAGACTGCCTGCGCAGGACCCTTTTCAATTATGGAGAAGGTGTGCGAAGCCATCGGGATCATCGAAGAATTTGCGGAAAAGGGAAGCAGACTTGCTGTAAGCGACGCAGGTGCGGGCGCGGCTTTATGCTGCGCGGCACTGAAAGGCGCCAGCCTGAACATATATATAAATACGAAGATGATGAAGGACAGGGAAAAGGCCGCGGCGTTCGAAGAGAAGGCCGACAAACTGTCCGAAGAAGGATCTGCAAAGGCAGATGAGATATTTGAAAAGGTAAAGGATTCCATAAGAGAGTAGACTGACAGATGGCGAAGATCCTGAGAGGCGCGGAAGCTCTGGAAGCCAAGTGCGCAGAACTGAAAGACAAAGTCAGACGGCTTCGTAACGAAGGAACGGACCCGGTGCTGGGAATAATACGCGTGGGAGACAACCCGGACAACATGGCCTATGAAAGAGGCCTTGTTAAGCGTGCCGAAGAACTGGGCATACAGGTGGAAAGCTACGTTCTGGAGGAAAAGGCCACGGAGACCACCGTCATCGCTCTCATCAGAAGACTCAACTACGACGACATGGTGCACGGAGTGCTTCTCATGAGGCCCCTTCCCGACCATATGGATGACAACAAGGTAAGGATGACTCTGGATCCTGCCAAGGATCTTGACGGCATCACCGATGTGTCCATCGCCGGGGTATTTGCCGGCACGGACAGAGGTTTTCCGCCCTGCACACCTTCGGGCTGCATAGAACTTCTGGAGCATTACGGCATCAGAATCTCGGGGAAAAAGGCTGTGATCATCGGCAGAAGCATGGTCACGGGAAGACCTCTTTCCATGATGCTCATGAGAAAGAACGCCACAGTAACGCTTTGCCACAGCCACACTTCACCGGAAGATCTGATCAAATACTGCAACAACGCTGACCTGATATTCGTCATGGTGGGACAGCCCAAGACCATCAGGATCGAGCACGTAAGACCGGGACAGGTGGTCGTGGACATCGGAATCAACGTTGATAAGAACGGGAAACTGTGCGGCGATGTTGATTTTGACAACATACTCCCGGTAGTGAAAGCCGTAACGCCGGTTCCGGGCGGAGTGGGAGCCATGACCAGCGTCATGCTTCTTGAGCACCTGATAACCGCGGCAGTCAGATCCCGCAAGGGGCTCAGTTAAGGAGACCATATGAAAGATCAGAATATACAGGAGCTTCTGAAGCAGGTATCCGGCGGGGATATGACTGTGGAGGAAGCCGCGGAAAAACTGAAATCACTTCCCTATGAAGAACTTGGATTTGCGAAAGTGGACAATCACAGGACGCTTCGCACAGGTTATCCGGAAGTGGTTTTTTGTGAGGGGAAAACCACTGAACAGATCGCGGAGATCTTTACAGCTCTCGCGGAAAAGAACCCGAGGGTCATGGGGACGAGAGCCTCGGAAGAAGACTTTGCCGCAGTAAGCGCAAAGCTTCCCGATGCGAAGTATCACAAAGAGGCGGGAATAATTGAAGTAAAGAAAGAAGAGTGTCCTGAGAAGAAAACAGACGGGCATTTTGATATAGCCGTAGTCACGGCCGGGACGGCGGACATACCTGTAGCTGAAGAGGCGGCGGTGACGGCGGAGATAATGGGCAGAACAGCGGACAGGATATATGACGTGGGAGTCTCAGGCATCCACAGGCTGCTGGACAATGTGGACAGGATAAGATCTGCGGACGTTGTGATCGTAGTGGCCGGAATGGAAGGCGCACTTGGGAGCGTCATCGGGGGTCTTATAGACAACCCGATCATCTCGGTACCAACCAGTGTGGGATACGGGTCCAATTTCGAAGGGCTTTCAGCTCTTCTCTGCATGATGAACAGCTGCGCCAGCGGTATCGGCGTAGTGAACATAGACAACGGTTTCGGAGCGGCGACTCTCGCCGTGAGCATGCTTGACATGGCGGACCGCAGGCAGGAGAAATGATATGAGAGTCATTTACATAGACTGCAGCAACGGAATAAGCAGCGATATGGTGCTGTCGGCCCTGCTTGAAGCGGGAGCGGACAGCAGTTTTGTCGATGCCGAAATAGAAAAGATCCACAGAGCAATCCACGGGGAAGACGGTCACACCCACGTTCATGATGGCGTGGACGACCACGCTCACGCTCACGACCACTCGCGTGACCACGACCACAGCGCCCACAGGGGCTACAGGCAGATCATGGGACTCATCGATGCCGCAGGGCTTACCGAAGAGACGCGGCAGTACCTGACTGATATATACACGGTGATAGCAAAGGCGGAAGCCGAAGTCCACGGAGAGGACCTTGACAC
>JAFYIC010000106.1 GCA_017538845.1 Bacillota bacterium
TATATTTCCTCCTAAAATTGGTGTCGTTGTTCTGCTGCGCAACCTTAAGCGCAGACACAATGATTATACTCTCATGATGTTGAAATGTAAAGAATATGAGGGAATAAAAAAAGGCTGCCCGCGGCAGCCTTTCCGACGCGTTTTTCTATTCCGGAGCGCCTACTCCCAGGAGGGTTATCCCCCTCAGATATTTGCTCCTCTTTTCGATCACCAGATCGTATTTTTCCGCAAGCCTGTTTCACAGATCCAGCAGGGCCGAATCGTCCCCGGAGAACAGTTCTATCTCCACCTCGAGTATGGGCTCGTTGCCGTTCTCGGTGATTATCTCGCCCTTGTCGATGGAGATCTCCATGAGAGTATTGTTCTCCTCAACTCTGAACCTGCGTCTCACTACGTCAACTACCATCAGTTTTATGAGTTTCTTGCCGCCCGCGAGTTTGATGAGTTCCTTGCCTATGTCGCTGTCTTCGAATACCACAAGATTGGGCTTTTCCAGCTGTGCTTCATCGGTTACGGCCACGTTCATCTCTTCTCTTCTGTGAAAAACACCTTCGCTGGCGTCGTTCCATTTCAGAGCCGCTACCAGACGGCTTCCTTCTTTCCTGACTCTCAGAGCGATGTCGTTCTTCATGAAGTCGTGGTCTTCCGTATCAAAATACACGCCTTTCATACTGACGGTCTCTCTGGTGTCCGGCTCTTCTATTTCCTTCAGGTACGGATCTTTCCAGATGCTGTTGGCTGTTTCATTATCTGCGATCGCGTATTTAAGTTCTACTTCCATAACTACCTCTCTCTTTTATCATCTCCGGTCAAGGCCCTGACGGCGCCCTATTTCTCCGGATGATAAGATACATGAAATATTATCACTACGGGCAGAAAAAAACAAGTACAAAAATTCCGGTATTTAAGACACCTGTTTTTCACGAAAAACCCGGACCGGTTTTCTGATGTGTCCGGTCCGGGAAAACGGTTGCAATTACACGCTTTCAGCGGCTATTCCCACACGAGTCTGTAGTCCAGATCCGTGTTCTTCTGCTTCAACTCGATGGCCTTCAGGAACGCCTCCGCAGTATCCATGCAGGTGAGTACCGCAAGTCCTCTTTCGATGGCAAGTCTCCTCATGGCGAATCCCAGCGTCTCCGAGTGATTAGTCAGAGTCGGGATATTGATGACCAGCTGGATCCTGTCTTCCAGCGCTTCCTTGTACTCGTCCATGCTCATCTCCTGAGCCGGGATGCCTCTCTCGTTGAGGAACTCGGCAGTTCCCTTGGACGCGCAGATATCGAATCCTTTCGCATTATACGCCCTGATTATATCCGCTGAATTGTCGTTCTTTTCGTAGTCCCTCAGAGCTACATACACTGTTCCCTCCGTCGGGATGTGCATGTTGGCTGCCAGGAATCCCTTGTATATGGCCTTGTCCAGATTCGGGTCTATGCCCAGGACTTCGCCTGTGGACTTCATTTCAGGCCCAAGTACCATATCCGTGTCTACCAGCTTGGCGCCTGAGAATACAGGCACTTTGACCGCGTAATTAGCCGATCTCGGATAAAGTCCCGTGCCGTAGCCCTGCTCTTTCAGGGACTGTCCCAGCATAGCCGCTATGGCTACCTTTACCATAGGCACTCCTGTTACCTTGCTCAGGATAGGAACCGTACGCGATGCTCTCGGATTCACTTCGATGACGTATACTTTGTCGCCGTCAAAGGCGTACTGCACGTTCACCAGGCCCACTATGCTGAGAGCCTTCGTGATCCTCTTGGTGTAATCAATTATTGTGTCGGCCACTTCGTCGCTTATGGAGAAGTGGGGGTATACCGATATGCTGTCTCCGGAGTGGACTCCCGTCCTTTCGATGTGTTCCATGATTCCCGGGATCAGGATATCCTTTCCGTCGGAGATACCGTCGATCTCGATCTCCTTGCCAACGATGTACTGGTCGATAAATACCGGATGTTCCGTGGAAAGTGATACGGCTTCCTTCAGATATCTCATCAGTTCGTCGTCATCGTAGACCACCTGCATGGCTCTTCCGCCGATTACATAAGATGGCCTTACGACAAGCGGATATCCCAGCTTCTCAACTATCTCGAAAGCCTCTTCACGGGTAGTTACCGCATGGCCTTCAGGCGTTGGAATATCAAGCTCGTGGAGCAGATTACTGAATTTCTCCCTGTCTTCCGCCAGATCTATGTTGGAGAAGTGGGTACCGAGTATATTGATGCTCCTGCTGTCCAGATCCGGTGCCAGATTCAGCGCCGTCTGTCCCCCCAGCTGGAGTATTACGCCCTCCGGTCTCTCCTTCCTGACTACGTTCATGACGTTGTCCATGTGGAGGGACTCGAAGTACAGTTTGTCCGACGTGTCGAAGTCCGTACTTACGGTCTCCGGGTTGTTGTTCATGATTATGGCTTCATAGCCAAGCTCCTTAAGAGCCCATACGCCCTGTACGCAGCAGTAGTCGAACTCGATGCCCTGTCCTATCCTTATGGGGCCGGAGCCTACTACCAGTATCTTGTCCCTGCTTCCTCTTACGCCTTCGTCTTCGGTGTCGTAGCAGGAATAGTAATACGGTGTGGCCGCATCGAATTCCCCGCCGCATGTATCTACCATCTTGTAGATCGGGAATATGTCGTGGTAAAGCCTCATATCCTGCAGCACTTCCCTCTTCACTCCGGAAAGTTCCAGGATCTCGGAATCGGTGAATCCCATGGCTTCCGCTTTTCTCAGCAGATTCTTGTTGAGTTTCTCCTTTGCCAGGGTGAATTCCATATCGACGATGTTCTTTATCTTGTTGATGAACCACCTGTCGATCTTGGTCATCTCGAATATGTCATCTACTGTGGCAAGTCCTCTTCTGAAGGCTTCGCCTATGCAGAAAATCCTTTCATCGTCGCAGTCGGCCAGTTTCTTCATCAGTTTGTCGTCATCCAGGTTAGTGACGTATGGCACTCTCAGGCCGTCGCACTTTACTTCAAGGGACGTTATCGCCTTCAGCAGAGCGCTCTCGAAGGTCCTGTCGATAGCCATTACTTCTCCGGTGGCCTTCATCTGTGTACCCAGTTTTCTGGAGGCCGTTCTGAACTTGTCGAAAGGCCATTTCGGGAATTTGACCACGATGTAGTCTATGACAGGTTCGAAGCAGGCGCTGGTTGACTGTGTCACGTAGTTGGTCAGTTCGTCAAGGCCGTATCCCAGAGCGATCTTGGCCGCGATCTTGGCGATAGGATATCCTGCCGCCTTTGAGGCCAGAGCCGACGAACGGCTTACTCTCGGATTTACTTCGATGACCACGTAATCTCCTGTTACCGGGTCAAGTCCGAACTGGATGTTGCATCCGCCTTCTATTTCCAGAGCCCTGATTATCTTAAGGGATGCGTCTCTCAGCATCTGATATTCCTTGTCGCGCAGTGTCTGCGTCGGGGCTACTACCACGCTGTCTCCCGTGTGCACGCCTACCGGGTCAAGGTTTTCCATGGAGCATATGATAATGCAGTTGTCCTTGGCGTCACGGATGACTTCGTACTCTATCTCCTTCCATCCGGCGATGGATTTCTCAAGGAGTATCTGACCGATGGCGCTGGATTCCATGCCCCTTGTGGCGTATTTCTTCAGATCCGCGTCGTTATATGCGAAACCGCCGCCTGTTCCGCCCAGTGTATATGCGGGACGGATGATGACCGGATATCCGATCTTGTCGACGAATTCCTTACATTCCTCCATGCTGGTGGCTATGGTACTTGCCGGGATAGGTTCGCCTATCTCAAGCATCAGCTTCTTGAACTCTTCCCTGTCTTCGGCCTTCTTTATGGAGTTCCTGTTGACTCCCAGAAGTTCAACACCAAGCTCATCGAGAATGCCCTTGTCTTCCATTGCCATGGAAAGATTAAGACCTGTCTGACCGCCGAAACCTGCCAGCATGCCGTCAGGTTTTTCCTTTTTCAGTATCTTGATGAGAGCGTCCTCAGTAAGAGGCTCCATATATACCTTGTCCGCAATACCCTTGTCCGTCATGATGGTAGCCGGGTTGCTGTTGACAAGTACTGTCTCTATGCCCTCTTCCCTTATGGCTTTGCATGCCTGAGTGCCGGCATAGTCGAATTCTGCCGCCTGTCCGATGATGATGGGGCCTGAGCCTATGATAAGTATTTTCTTAAGATCGCGTTTCCTTGGCATTACTTATCCCTCCCTTCATCGACGAACTTCAGGAATTTCTCGAAAAGATATCTGCTGTCGTCAGGTCCGGGAGATGCCTCCGGATGGAACTGGACAGAGAATATGGGCTTCCTGATATGCCTCATTCCTTCAACTGTTCCGTCATTTAAGTTTATATGGGTCGTCTCAAGTCCCTTAAGGATTATACTGTCCCCGCTGACCGCGTATCCGTGGTTCTGAGACGTTATATACGATCTTCCCGTATCTTTGTCGTATACGCCGTGATTGCCGCCTCTGTGGCCGTATTTGAGCTTGTAGGTCTGTCCGCCGAGAGCAAGGGCAAGCACCTGATGTCCCATGCATATGCCGAAGATAGGCACTGTATCCACCAGATCTCTTACAGCCTCTATGCCTTCCGTTGCTTCCTCCGGATCTCCCGGTCCGTTGGTAAGGAAAATGCCGTCCGGCCCCCATTCAAGTATCTCTTCCGCGGTGGTGCCGTACGGGAATACCTTTAGGGTGCAGTCTCTGTGGAGGAAGGCTGTGAGTATGCTTCCCTTTACGCCGAAATCATATACGGCGATTTTCCTGCTGCCGTCTCCCATCACTTTGGCTTCGCTGACGCCGGCTTCCTTCATCCAGTCGCCCCGAAGCTCTGTGCTGTCGCAAAGTTCCTTTGCCTGCTCGACCGTTATTCCCTCAGTGCTTATGACGCACTTGATGGTTCCTTCGTTCCTTATCCTCTTGGTGATCATCCTGGTGTCCAGGCCCTGTACGCCGGGCACGCCCTGTTCTTCCAGCCATGAAGCAAGATCTGTGACCGACTTGCTGTTCGAAGGCTTTCTGCACAGGTCCTTGACCACGATACCGAAAGCATGGACTTTCTCCGACTCATAATCCTCTTCGGAAATGCCGTAGTTTCCTATGAGCGGGTAAGTCATGTTGATGATCTGTCCCTTGTATGATGGATCCGTAAGGGTCCTCTGGTATCCCGTCATAGCGGTGTTGAATACCAGCTCGCCCACCTTGGTGGTTTCTTTACCGAACCCTTCACCTTTGTAATATGTCCCGTCTTCGAGATAAATAAGACCTTCCATACTGTGATTTGTTCCTTTCTCGTTCTGCCTTTTATTACGAATTATCTATTTCCCCAGGGTCGCCACGCAAACGGCCTTGATGGAATGTATCCTGTTCTCTGCCTCGTCAAATACCTTGGAATGCTCGCTTCTGAAGACTTCGTCCGTCACTTCCCTGATGTCGTATCCCAGCTCCATCTGCTCCTTCGCCAGTTTCGTTTCGAAATCGTGGAAAGCCGGCAGGCAGTGAAGGAATATCACGTCCTTGTTGCCGGTCTTCTCCAGCAGTTCCATAGTGACCTTGAAAGGAGTGAGCATCTTTACTCTTTCGGGTATGGCGTCCTCTTCACCCATGGAAGCCCATACGTCCGTATAGATGACGTCCGCGCCGGCAAGGCTCGCCTCATCGGAAGAAACGACGATCTCCGCGCCTGTCTCCGCCGCTGTCTTTGCGACTTTTTCCATAACGACCGGGTCCAGCTGCGCTTTAAGTTCATCCGGCCCGAATGCCACGAATTTCATGCCCATCTTGGCGCATCCGTACATCCAGGCGTAACTCATGTTGTTCCTGATATCTCCGCAGAAGACTACTTTTACATCTTTCAGCGGTTTGTCTATGTTTTCTTCTATGGTCATCATGTCGGCCAGGATCTGGGTCGGGTGGTCCTCATCGGTGAGTCCGTTCCAGACTACGGCTCCTGAATGCTTTGCCAGAGCCTCAACTATATCCTGCCCGAATCCTCTGTATTCTATTCCGTCAAAGAATCTGCCGAATACCTTTGCCGAATCCTCCACAGACTCCTTCTTTCCGAAGTGTGAGCTTGAAGGATCTATGAATGTGACGTTGGCTCCTTCCTCCTTGCATGCGACTTCAAAGGAGCATCTGGTCCTAGTTGATGTCTTCTCAAAAATGAGAGCGATATTCTTTCCTTCAAGAGTTTTGTTGTATATGCCCTCTTTCTTTTCCTTCTTGAGTCTGTGTCCTGTGTCGAGCAGATATCTGATCTCTTCCGGTGTAAAATCCATCAGCGTCAGAAAGTGTCTTCCCTTCAGATCTATAGCCATTGTATTTTCCTCCTATATATTTATACATTTTATACGCATTTTTATGCAAAGTCAACAGTCTCGCGCGAATTATCACGGCTATTTTTCATCACTTTTCGCGCCGCTTTCCTTTCCGCCTTCCGTAAGCTGCGGTTTCTCGCCGTGATACTGGTAATAACATACCTGAATATTGCCATTATACAGCTTTCGGCGCCTGTCGGCCGGTCTGCCCAGAGCCTTCTTTTCGAAACCCTTATCCGGTGTGACCGCGAAGCATGACCAGTCGGGATGCTCCTTTAACAGAGCATTTATATCCATGTATATTTTTTCAATTTTTTCTTTTTCGCCGACCCTCTCGCCGTAGGGCGGATTCGTTATGATTATCCCTCCCTGTCCTTCGGGTCTGAAATCCTTTACAGCCATCTGTTTGAAAAGAATATCCTCCGACACGCCGGCAAGATCGGCATTTGCCTTTGCCGCTTCGATGGCTCTGTCATCTATATCGTATCCGTATATCTGAAGCTTGCCGCTCTGGTCTATGGCTTCATATGCAGCTTTTTTCTCCCGGCTGATCACTTCATCCGGGATCAGTTCCCAGTCTTCGAAGGCAAAATGCCTGTTAAGACCCGGCGCTATATTCCTTCCTATCATTGCCGCTTCGATGGCGATAGTCCCGGAGCCGCACATGGGATCCACGAGTATCCTGTCCTTATTCCAGAATGAAAGATTTATCATAGCTGCCGCCAGGGTTTCTTTTAAAGGAGCCGGCACTGACGCCTTCCTGTATCCTCTCTTATGCAGACCTTCACCGCTAGTGTCCACCGTGATGGTGGCCCTGTCCTTGAGCATGGTGACCTTGATGGTGTAGCTGGCGCCTGTCTCGGGGAAATGCTCCATGCCGTAATACTCGCCCAGCCTTTCGACCACGGCTTTCTTCACGATGCTCTGGCATGCAGGAACGCTGTGAAGCGTTGATTTTACTGAGGTTCCGGTCACTGTGAACTTCCCGTCGGGAGGTATCAGCTGCTCCCAGGGGATGCCTTTTGTCTGCTGGAAAAGCTCCTCGAATTCCCGTGCTTCGAATTCACCCTGCTTCAGCAGGACACGGTCCGCGCATCTGAGCCACAGATTCGCGCGCACTAAAGCGCTCTCATCTCCAAGGAAAGTGATCTTTCCGTCCTCGGATCTGAGTATTTTATACCCCAGTCCTTCTATTTCTCTTTTTACCACAGCCTCAAGTCCGAATGTCGCCGTGGCTATCAGTTCAAGTTTCATGTGTCTTCTCTTATATTCCTTCGATCATCCGCAAAAAAACTGCCTCGTATGAGACAGTTTTGAAATGCTCATTTTCTATGCGTATGGGTCTCTTCTGTTGATGGGGTTGTTCTCCAGCGCCTTGATGTTGTTCAGGGCTTCGCCGGTGCCGATAGCTACGCAGGATTTGGCTTCTTCGGCAATCCGCACTTTGACGCCGGTCCTGGCTTCTATCCTCTTGTCTATCCCCCACAGATACGCGCCGCCTCCCGTCAGAGTTATGCCGCTGTTGAAGATGTCGGCCGCCAGTTCGGGCGGTGTCTGCTCGAGAACGCTGTGCACCGATTCGCATATGATGGTAAGCGGTTCGTCAAGAGCCTCCAGCATCTCATCAGAAGATATATCTATGTTCTTTGGAAGTCCCGTCACCAGATCTCTTCCGCGGCATTCCATCGAAATGTCCTCTTCACGTTTGAAGGCAGTGCCGATGTTGACTTTCAGTTCCTCGGCAGTCCTCTCACCGATGTACAGGTTGTGTTTTCTGCGCATGTACTTGATGATGGCTTCGTCGAACTTGTCCCCGGCAACCTTTTCCGAGCAGCTCGTAACTATGCCGCCCAGTGAAATGACCGCGATATCGGTAGTTCCGCCGCCTATGTCTATTACCAGGACGCCGTCGGGCTTTGAGATATCAAGTCCCGCGCCGATAGCCGCCGCGATAGGCTCTTCCATCAGATATACCGACTTGCCGCCGGCTTCGATGGCAGCTTCCCTGACCGCTCTTTTCTCAACTTCCGTAACGCCGCTGGGTACGCATACCATAAGCGTCGGACGGATGAATCTGCCCGATCCGCATGTCTTTCTTATGAAGTACTTGAGCATCCTCTCGGTTATGTCATAGTCCGAGATAACGCCGTCCCTGAGCGGTCTTACGGCAATGACGTTGGCGGGCGTCCTGCCCAGCATCTGTCTTGCCTCTTCTCCTACCGCCAGTATCTCGTCAGTATCCCTGTTGATAGCCACAACGGAAGGCTCGTTGAGTACGATCCCTTTTCCTTTTATATATACCAGTACATTCGCAGTACCAAGGTCTATTCCTACTTCATTTGCAAATGCCATATGAGTCTCCTCCTGCTGTTTCAACGGCGCAAAAACCGGACTACGCATCCTGACACCGTGTCAGGCCGTCCGGCGCCGCTCATTTATTATATATAATAGGTATGTTTTTTTCAATCATATAATCCCCGGAACGGTACCGCTCCGGCGAACAGAAAATCAGAATCTTTTCAGAACTCTTTTCTTGTGAGGCACCTTGTCGCTGTCGATTTCTTTTTGCCTTATCTTCTTTTCCTCGTCTGTAAGGTCCGTTATCTTCTTGATGTGTTTTGTTGTCGGCTTAGGCATTATCAGAAGATACACAAAAGGTGCGACGATAAAGAAATCCACAAGGGTCCACAGAACCGCCCAGATAATAAATCCGGAGAACTTCGAGCCCACGCCCACTATGGCCATTATTACGCAGAGAACCACCAGCCATATGATGGCGTTTATGTGTTTGCGCTGCAGTTTGTCTATCTCCCAGGTGATCTCAGGGTCCAGCCAGTTATTCTTTCTGAATGAGGAAATGTGCCTGAATATCGAATTGCTGGTAGCCGACACCTTGAAAGCGTTTATGAAATCCTTAATGGTCGCGCCCTTGAGAGATACTTTATTCCTTTTGGATTGCCTGTCTTTTATCAGCTTCTTTGCCTTGTCTTTTACGGCTTCAGCTTTTTCCGTATCTCCGTCAGTTTCTTCACCTGTGGAAGGCGCCGCGCCTTCAAATGTCCCGGCGCACGCAAAGGTGCTCGCTATGATCCTGCCTTCGCCCATGACGCCTATATCATACTCCGCGTCTTTGGCTGAGACCACAAGAGTCTCTCCCTTCTCCAGCATAAGGCTGTCATTGCCGAGAGTCACCACCGCATAACCGCCGCCGGCAGTTATGACCTGCACGAAATCACCGTTTCCGGCGTCTTCAGGCAGCTTCAGGGCCTGCCGGTCCTTATTTATATCCATAGCCTCTGCAGACCAGATAATATCGTCTTTTGCGGACAGACAAACGCCGTGGAACTTCCCGAATATTTTGGCGCTCTTCTCCCCCTCGATCACGACAGAATTCCCGGCCTTTGCGTTCTCAACGCTTTCGCCTTCATGAGAAACTATAACATTGCCGTCAGCTACAGAAAGTATCCTCCTGCTGCCCGGCATCTTATCTATATATGTCTCGTCATCCTCTTTACGGATAAAGGTCATAGTAAGACCCTCTGCGAGAGCTATTTCTTTCTTTTCTCTTTCAACTAAATATTTCATGTGCTTATTATATCATCTTTGAAGGCCCAGTAACACCGCTATTTATATACGTATAATACAGGAAGCCCTGAGGGCACCGCACAGCGTCCTTGGAGCAAGCTCCTGCGGGAGGCTGTGCGGTACCCCCAAGGCTTCCCCTTTTCTATGTATATAAAAAGGCTGCCCCGGATTGGGACAGCCTTCATATATGATAGTTTTGACTTATATCATTTGTGATATGCCCTGCGGCTATATCATCATTCTCAGCGGATCCACCTTGTTGATGAGTACATCCAGTACTTCGTCTGATGGAACTTCTGATTCTACGGCTCTGGAAGTATCAAGCTCAAATCCTGTGTTTTCAACTATTTCCTCGATAGTTACGCCAGGGAAGTATTCTGCCAGATACATTCTCTTGGTCTTTTCATCAAACTTCATAACGCCAAGCTCAGTTACGACTGCTCTCGGTCCCTTGTTTGGATCAAGACCTACTTTTTCTCTTCCGTCAGGACCATCGCCCCAGCCGATACTTGTTACATAATCAACCTTTTCGATGAAACGTCTCTTCTGATGCTTCATGATGATTATGGTGTTACAGTAGTTAGCGATGCCGTTAGCTCCGCCGGAACCTGTGAAACGTGTAACAGGATCATTGTAATCACCGATACTCGTTGAATTCAGGTTTCCATAGGGGTCTATCTGAGCTCCGCCGAGGAATCCTGCAGCAATGACATCTCTCTTGGAGTAGATGCTCTGGAATCCGAAGTATCTGTACTGCGGCCACAGGACTGAACATCCGTATGTGATACGGAGGTCGGATACGCTTGTAGGTACCTCCTGCGGGTTTCCTTCAAAGAGCGCTGTCTCGAATATGAGACTTGCGTTTGGTGCGTGTGTGTTCTTAGCTAATGCTGCGCCGACGAGAGGCAGGCCTGTTCCGACGATGTACGCTTTTCCGTCTTCAACCTGTCTAGCAAGAGCAATAGCCATCATTTGTTTTCTTGTAGCTTCCATAATGTATTCCTCCTACTTCCTCTTCAATCCGCGTTTCCAGCCATAGCCCTTATCAATACGGAGACTTACGAGATGCTCGATGCCGATCGTCTCGAGATAATCCATGTGAGTAGGACAGTCTGTAACGTACTTTTTAATAAATGCCTGGAATCCTTCTTCCGTCTTGCTTGCTTCTTCATACTCAAGCAGGAACTGACCATCGTAGTCGTATCTGCCGAAGCACTGTGTCGGGTGAGCTCCGCGGGGAGCTTCTACTACAGCGTCTACGCAAAGGCCTACGCATGTGTTCAGTTCAGGATTTCTGTGCATCTGTTCAACTGAAAGCAGTTCTTCGCATGAAACGATGGTGTGCTTTGCAGCCATAGCGATGTCCAGATCCTGGAATCCGGGTCCCTCGATACGGAACGTTCCGTCAGGACAAGCATACTGTGCGTGAATAAGCGCTACATCGATCTTCGGTGTAGGTACCAGGCACAGATCGCTTCCCGGGTTGAACGGGTCTTCCTGTATAACGAACTTCTTCGGTGGGAGCTTCGGGTGCTTTTTACGCTCTTCCTCGGAGATGCCCCACTTGTTTACCAGGTCTGATCCCAGCATGTTCTTGACCGGAACATATGTGAGTCCCAGAGCAGCGCCGTGATAAGCGATAGTCTGTACGTCCAGTGAATAGTCGTCGAACAGTATCTTCTTTGCGCCCTTCTCAACTGCCGCACGGAAACGACGGCAAACCTGAGAATAACCGGAGTTTGCAATGTAGGAAACGATGTAGATGCTTACCTGACCGTTTCCGATGAGCATATCCATATCGCCTGCAGACGGGCCGCCCTCCAGATACAGGTCCTTCTGGCCCTGTCTGATGATCTCTCTCGTCAGGACGTAAGGTCTTCTGTTGGTTACAAATCCGCCTATTGCTATACAGTCACCGTCATGGACAAATTTTTCCACGGCTTCCGCCGCTGTCATAACCTTACTGTTATCCAATATTCCTTCCTCCTATATTCTAGAGCACCTACTACCATTACGATAGTAGGTGCAAATAGATCTTATGTGATTTACTTCAATGCGAGTAATTAGTCAGCCCATACTTCATCAGGATTTGGGAACGGCATGCTCTCATCTGTGTAAGCGATTCTGCTTACGTTGATCAGATGATAGTATGCAAGGTTCTCACTGATGGAGTTGCCGCCCCAAGTACCGCAGCCGAGTGTACCTGTCGGAACCAGGTTGTTTGTAGCTGCACCACCAAGTCCTGCGGAACCAATTCCGTTAACCAGGAATCTTGATACGTGTACTCTGTTAGCAGCATACTCGATGTGCTCATCATTGAAGGAATGCATTGAGATACTGTGTCCCTTACCCATGTTATCAAGGTTAGCAACTACGATATCAACGCCCTCTTCCCACGTCTTATACTTATAAGCAGCAATTACAGGGAACAGTTTTTCCTTACTCAGATCTTCAGCAACGCCTGCTACGTCGCATGCAGCCATCAGAGCTCTTGCGCCTTCTTTGCACTCGAGTCCTGCGAGCTTAGCGATGTCACCAGCCAGCATTCCAACGCACTTCTTGTTCAGTTCTCCGCCCGGGAACAGTGTTTCTCTGAGCTTGTCAACGTCTTCCTTCTTGTCATAGTACTGAACGTCATTCTTTTCCATCTCAGCGATCATTGTGTCATACATGTCTTCCTGAACGATTATTGTCTGCTCGCATGTGCAA
>JAFYIC010000017.1 GCA_017538845.1 Bacillota bacterium
AAAGAACGCTGAGGAACTGGAGAGAGTAAAGGCTGAAGCAGCGGAAACGGCCAAGGCTGAAAATGCTGAGGAACTGGAAAGATTAAAGGCAGAAACAGTAGCAGCAGCCAGAGCAGAAAATGCTGAAGAGCTGGAGAGAATAAAGACCGAGGCGGCGGCAATGGCTAAGGAAAAGGCCGTTGAGGAAAGCAGAGCCATCGCGGCAGAAGCCAAAGCCGTAGCTGAAGAAAAGATCAAAGCAATCGTATCCGAGACCAGGCAGAAGAGCGAAGTCTTCATGGAGCAGGCAAAGCTCAAGGCAGAAAAACTGATTTCCGACGCCAAGGAACGTGCGGGACAGACCATCAGCGATGCTGAAGACAAGTCAAAGGGACTCCTTGACGAAGCTAAGAAAAAGGCAGAGGATATGCTGGCTGCAGGCGAAGAAAAACTTGAAAAGAGACGCGCCGAACAGGATAAGGCGATCAAGCTCCTGCAGAGAGAAAACAACAGGTACGTTGATTACATCAAGACTGTTGAAGGCGGAGTACAGCAGATTGGAAAGAATCTTGCAGAACTGAAAGGCAGGTTTTCGAATATAGTTGCCGGCAGTGAAGATGCGGAGGATAAGACGGATGAGTAATATCCCGGAAGATATAATGGGAAAAGAAGGAAACGACGGGCTGGACACAAAGAAGCCCGACTTCGGTATATTTGAAAAGATGGAAAAAGAACTGGGCAGCGAAGCTGACAGCGCTTTTGATGAAGTAAAAACGGCAGCGGAGAAAATGGCAGAGGTGATGGATCCGGCGGAAGTAAGCGTTGAAAAGATAATGGATTCACGTACCAGGAAATCCATGGAAGACACCATGGAAATACCTGCCGAAAAGATCACTGACAAGATTGAGGATAAAGCAGCCGCAGCCGGGGAAAAGATCAAAGAGACTGCCGGTGACGTGGCAGAAAAGGCTGAAGATGCCAAAGAAAAAGTGAAGGACGCGGCGGAGAACGTCAAGGAGAAAGCCGGCGCGTTATTCAGCAAGGCGGAAGCGGAAGATGCTCCCGCAGACCCAAGATCGGTTCTGGAAGACAAGATCCAGAATACAAAGAGGAAAAAGGGCTGGCATCTGCTTCTCATAGAAGTGATCGTTGTCGTGCTTGCAGTCGTGATCACATTCACCCTCATACTGGGAAGTTCCACAGTCAAGGGCACATCCATGGAGCCTAACTACTTTGAAGGCGACAGGGTACTTTATCTGAAGCTGGCCAGCAATTTTGAGCAGAACGACGTAATAATCTTCCATACGGAAGAGAACAGAGACCTTATCAAGAGAGTAATCGCCGTAGAAGGCGACGTGGTGGACATAGACGACGGCGAAGTACTGGTGAACGGCACTCCGGTCGAGTCCATAAACGTCAGTCAGGATACGGAAAAATCCGTATCGGGAGTATCCGATCCGGTGGACTTCCCGCTTACTGTCAAAGAGGACCACGTATTCGTACTGGGCGATAACCGTTCGGTATCCATCGACTCCAGAACGAAGAAGATCGGACAGATATCCAAGAAGGATATCGCAGGAAGGGTCTTCTACATGATGAGGAGCAAGACCAAATAACAGGCGACGGATATATCAGAGAAATATAAAAGCAGCTTGCATCACGCAGGCTGCTTTTTTACATAAGAAAACCCCGCGGCCTGCGCGGAGTTTTTTGCTTTGAATATTACGGACTCCCGCCTATTTTCTTTCGTCGATAGGCACGTAGTCCCTTGGCGGCTGTACGCATATGTTAGCGGGACGCATGAGCTTGTTTCCCGCCACCAGCTCTTCCAGTCTGTGCGCGCACCATCCCGCGAGTCTTGCCGTTGCGAACAGAGGCGTCGCTACGTCGATAGGGATGTTGAGAGCGGAATAAACGAATCCGGAATACAGGTCCACGTTGGCGCACATAGGTCTGTCGCTTCCCGTGACTTCCGCATGTATGGCCGGGGTGAGTCTTTCGATGGCTTCGAACAGCTTGAAATCTTCCATCATGCCCTTGCTTTCAGCCAGTTTCCTGGCCATCTCTTTCAGCAGTTTTGCTCTCGGATCTGAAAGGGTATAGATGGCATGCCCCATGCCGTATACGAGACCTGTCCTGTCTCCCGCTTCTCCCTTCAGCAGCTTACGTATGTATGCGCTTACCGATTCATCGGAATAGTCCTTTATGTTCTGTACCATATCTTCCATCATCCGTATTACCGCAATATTGGCTCCGCCGTGCTTAGGTCCCTTCAGGGAATTGACAGCCGCGGATACCGCCGCATACGTATCTGTTCCTGAAGATGAGATAACGTGGGTGGTGAACGATGAGTTATTACCGCCGCCGTGCTCAGCGTGGAGCATCAGTGAGATATCCAGGAGTTTCGCCTCCAGCATGGTGTATTCTCCGGTAGGCCTGATCATACGAAGGATGTTTTCCGCCGTGCTCAGCTCCGGTATAGGAGTGAAGAGGTGAAGGTCTTCTTTGTCGTAATAGGTCTTTTTCGCCTGATACGCGTAACAGATGAGCGCAGGGAAATATCCCATCAGATCGATGGATTGTCTCAGTACGTTGGATATGGATATGTCATCCGGATTATCATCGTATGTATAGAGAGCCAGAACGCTCCTGGCCAGTTTGTTCATGATGTTGTTGGAAGGCGCGGTGAGTATCATATCGCGGGCAAAGCCCAGAGGCAGATCGCGCTTTTCCCCGAGCACCCGGCAGTACTCATTCAGCTGCTTATTGTCAGGAAGCGATCCGAAGAGCAGAAGATACGCCGTCTCTTCGTATCCGAAACGGTTCTCTGCCAGACAGTTCTTCACCAGGTCTTCAATGTCGTAGCCACGGTAGTACAGTTTGCCCTCGATGGGGAGCTTGTTGTTCTCCGCGTCAAGGTCATAGCCGACAACGTTACTGATCTTGGTCAGTCCGACGATGACGCCGGTGCCGTTGGCATTACGCAGACCCCGTTTCACGTTATATTTAGTATATAGCTCGCTGTCTATCTGGTCGTTGACAGACAAAACTTCCGCCATTGAGTCTACAAAGGCGGATTCGCCGGAAGTTTCGTGCTTGTTCTTCTTGTCGTCCTTTTTGTTGCGTTTGAATAGATCCAGCATTCATTATCCTTTCGTTCTCATATAACCTGTGATTGTACAAAGTATAACATTTTTGGCGCAAAATTACAAGAAACGGCCCCCGGAACGGGAACATCTGTTTGTGGCAGGACCCTTTCTATGATATACTTAAAGCCTGATGAAAAGGGAGAAAAAACAGGATGCCGCAGTTCAAAGTCGTATCTGAATATAAGATGAAAGG
>JAFYIC010000018.1 GCA_017538845.1 Bacillota bacterium
GGTGGAAAAAGGGGCGCGTATGTTGTATAATGAGCGGGCACGCCGGTGTCTCAGATATAATAAAGCGGCGCGCAGGAGAGAAATCTGATGAGCAACGTTATGGTCTGCGTAACGCAGCAGAAAACATGTGACCGCCTTATAAGCCGGGGAAGCCGGCTCACAGACGGGAAGAAAGACGAACTTTTCGTGATCCATGTAACCCCTAAGAGTTTCGGATCCATGAGCAGCTCCGAAGAAGGAGAGGCTCTGGACTATCTCTATGAGAAGGCCTTGGAGTACGATGCTAATCTTACAGTTGTCAGGTCTGAAGATATAGTCAGCACTCTTCTTGATCTGGTGGAAAAGCACGGAATCGACACAGTTGTCCTCGGGCAGGCGGGAACCGACGGCGATGATCATATAGCCGAATTCGAAGATAAGGTAAGCGGCAAAGCCGAACTTGTGATAGTGCCGGCAGAGTCAGCTGACTGAAGAATACAAAAGAACGGAGCAGGGTCTATTTCTGCTCCAGGAAATCGTAAATATCCTGTATGAGAGTGGCTTTTTCAGCCACTTTTTTTTCGTTCAGATATTCCGCTTCCACCTGGGCGCGGCTTCCGTAAAGCAGGGTATCCAGGCTGACTCCGTATTTGTCGCATATGAACAGCAGCAGAGAAAGATCCGGGAAACGGAGTCCCCGTTCATAGTCGGAATAACTGGTCCTTGCCACGAATATCCCGCGGGCGAAGGCAGTCTGGCTCATGCCTGTCAGTTCCCTCAGAGCGTGAAGATTGCCGCTGAGTTTTTTTACCGCCGCTTTTTCATCAAACATATCCATTCCTCCTTTTTGCTGTGTGGCACAGATACAAAGCCCGTATATATACTATGTTGCCTGAAAGAAGCGATTGTTTCATATCGTCTGTTTTTCCGTCATTTCAGCGGGTTTTCCGGAGGGAATATGAACTGCGGGAGCAGGAACAGGGAACCCCGGGAGCATTTAACAGCCGGCCCCGATGTATTATTTTATTTCTGGTCCGGCGTACATTTATCATCTGAAATGTAATAGATGCCGGCCCGCAGGAAGACCGGAAAAGGAGACTACATACATGAAAACGGAAAACGACAGAGGATCCAAAAGGGTCGAGATAGGAAACAGAATAAGGCAGGAACGTGAAAACAGGAAGATGACCAGAGAAGAGCTTGCTGACAGGGCGGACATATCGCCGCGGTTCCTGGCTGATATAGAGGCCGGGATAAAAGGCATGTCCATGGATACCCTTTGCAGACTGTCATCGGAACTGGAGATGAGTCTGGATCGGATCGTGAACGGAGGAGATGAAGGCCCTCCCGTTAAAAACTCGCAGATCAGGGACATGCGGGAGATGATGGACCTGCTGTTCACAGGTCTTGATAAACGCGGGTTCCATTGTCTTGAGGATGTGTACGCCTACACGTCCGAACACAAAGCCGATGAAGCAAACACATACGGGAACCGCGGGAAAGATGAACAGAAAAGAACTTAAAAAAGAGATCTGTGACGCCTGCAGCAGGGCAGCTGCTGTTTTTTACCGGTACGGGATCCCGGACGGCGACATGGAGGATCTGATGCAGGATGTGTTTCTGACCGCGTATGCCAACGTAGATAAACTGAAAGATGAGGGCAGGCTCCTTGCCTGGGTCAGAGGCATATCGAGAAACAAGGCCAGGGAATACTGGAAATCGGAAGCGCGAAGAAGAAGAAACCTGAGCCTTGATTCTGCGGAAGGCATGGCTTTTTTCGAAAGGACGAGCCACAGCAGGACAGACCGGAACGGAGATATACTATATGAGATAATAGCGGGAGAAGAAACTCTCCGTCGCGTCTGCAGCGCAATGGCAGCCATGAATGAAAAAGATCTTAAGACGGTAATGCTACATGACTTCAGAGGATACAGTCTTAAAGAGATCTCAGAACTGGAAGGGATGAATTACGCAACGGTAAGGACCATATACAGCAGGGCAATAAAAAAACTGCGGGAAATCACAGAGGACCGCAGCAGGTAAAAAGCAGTAAGCAGGCCGGCATCATATTACCGTGATCAGCGCATGAAAATGTATACGGTATATGCGGCATACATCAGAACGAATATGATACCCCAGACCCGGTTCAGTTTTCTGGATGCAAGGAATATCACCAGTGCCAGAGCGCTGACTCCGAGCAGTATCAGACTGTCCACCAGAGATACGAACCTGACCGTGATGGGGTTGACTATGACAGACAGGGAAAGTACGAAAAGTATATTGAATATGTTGGAGCCCACCACATTGCCTACGGCGATATCGGTCTCGCCCTTCAAAGCGGCCACGACGCTGGTGACAAGTTCAGGCAGCGATGTGCCGATAGCCACGATGGTAAGGCCTATGAGGGTCTGATCTATTCCGAAGGATTCGGCGATGTTGGAAGCGGAATATACTACCATCTTGCCACCGCAGACCACGCCTGCCATACCGACGGCTGCAAGTGCCAGGCCTTTGCCCAGCCTGTTCTTTTTTTGATCCTGTACGTCTTTACCGGATGGATCGCTGTTCGGATAAACAGAGGCGTTTTCCGCAGGCCCTTCCGGCAGTTGTTCATGCTCTGATGCCTGTTTTCTCGCCGATCTGATAGTAAGAAGCAGGAACATTATAAAGAGCGCAAGGAATACAACGCCGTCTATCCTGCTGAGGACGGGCCTTCCTGATTTCGTAAAGAAGTCGAGAGCAAGCAGCGGAAGAAGAGCGGTCGCGACCATTGAAAGCGGCAGCTCCGTTTTAAGCACGCTCCTTCCCACGAGAAGGGGTTTTATAATAGCTGTGATCCCGAGGACTACGAGCAGGTTGAACATATTGGAGCCCAGCACGTTGCCGACAGCTATACCGTTGGAACCATCGACGGCCGCAGTGATACTTACAGCGGCTTCAGGAGCGCTGGTACCCATAGCTACCACAGTCATGCCGATGATAAGAGACGGTATGCCATAGTGCTCGGAGATGAGCACACTGCCGTCTACGAACAGGTCTGCGCCTTTTATGAGTATGATGAATCCTGCAATGAGAAGTAGATAATCCAATTCCAATTTCCTCTCGGTTTACTAGTCATTCGACTTACAGATAATTATATTGCGTGCAGGTCTGCTTGTCAAAAATACGGCTCTGTACAGACCGTGAAAATACTGCCGGAATTCACGACAGGACCCTCTGAGGAGGGCTGCTTTCATTGACTGATTTGCCGGGCAATGATATAATCATACTGTAAAGCGTTAAAGCGAGAGGGGAGTTTTTCATGGCATATGAATCAAAATTCAAAAGTGAAGATATAACAGGCCTTTTTGAGGCTGTGCTCACGCTGGAAAACGAGGAAGAATGCTACAGATTCTTTGAAGATCTGTGCACGATCAATGAACTTAAGGCAATGGCTCAGAGATGGCAGGTCGCCAAACTGCTGGCCGCAAAGAGGACATACAGCGAGATCGAAGATGAGACCGCGGCTTCGACTGCGACGATCAGCAGGATCAACAAGTGCCTTCTTTACGGCGCCGACGGATATAAGACGGTGCTGGCTAAGCTGGGCAAAGACTGAGTTTACGGCTTTGAGGGATTTGAGGGAGACACATGTATCTGTTCGTGAAAAGGGCATACATTGCCGGAAAAGAGAATACAGACAGTCTGGTGAACAGATCTCTTGCTGAACTGAAAGAACATACCTCCCGCAGGCCCGACTCCTTGCCGGCCGGGGAGGTTTTCCGTACAGACAGGGGAAAACCGTATTTTCCTGAAGGCGGAGTCATTTTTTCCGTCAGCCACAGCGGCAGTATCTGGGTGTGCCTGATGAGAGAAACGGATGCAGACAGGCCTTTTGGTACAGACATCCAGCAGATCAGGAACAGCAAATGGGAGGCGCTGACCGACCGGTATTTCAGTGAGGAAGAAAAGACATTTGTAAAGGAACCGAACGAAGCTTCTGAACAGCAGGAAAGGTTTTTCACACTCTGGACAGAAAAGGAAGCCTGCGGAAAAGCTATGGGGACAGGCATAGGAAAGAGCTTTCTGGCTGAAGACGTGCGTAAAGAATGCACGGCGCAGAAGCTGGTTCTCAGACAGGCGGATGTGGAGGAAGGATACATATGCACCTGCTGCGTGCCGGCAGAATGGGCTGAGGAAGACATCATCATAAGGGAGATATGATGGGAGACAATAAAAAAACAAAGAAAAAGGAACGCCCGGACGTCATGGACGCCGCGGCCGGATATATAAGCACTTCAATGCGTACGGCATGGGAAGTCGGACAGTACCTGAAAAGGAAGGAGTATACGGCAGAGGAGATCGAAGATACCATCAGCAGGATGACGGAGCTGGGATATATCGACGATGAGGAATACTGCCGCGTATTCATTGAAAAGTCCGTCAGAAAAGGCCACGGGATAAACCGGATAAAAAAAGAGTTGGTTCAAAAACGGAACATCGCATCTGTTATAGTAGATAAAGTGACAGAGGACATGATCCTTCCCGAAAGCGAAAGACAGCGTGCTATGGGCATAGCGGAAAAGATCGCTGACGGGAAGCCGGCAGATGAAAAAATGAAGGGCCGCATAGCGCGGAGACTATCATATTACGGATTCAGTACAGACACGATCTACTGGGTCCTTGGGAACATCAGGAAGGATGAAGAGGACCGGGATCTGTATGAGTGAACAGTTTGAACGTCTTGAAAAAGTAATAGGAAAAGAGGCTCTCGACAGACTGAAGTCATCGAAAGTAGCGGTTTTCGGTCTGGGAGGAGTCGGAGGATACGTGTGTGAAGCCCTGGCCAGAAGCGGCGTAGGGTGTCTGATGATCGTGGATAACGATACGGTGGATGTGACCAATCTCAACCGGCAGATCATCGCTCTTCACAGCACTATCGGCCGCAGAAAAACCGAAGTGATGGAGGAAAGGCTGAAGGATATCGCGCCTGATATCGAAATCATCAGGAAGGATTGTTTTTACCTTCCCGAAAACTCTCACGAGACAGATCTGTCAGACTTCGATCTGGTCGTGGACGCTGTGGACACGGTGGCGGCCAAAACGGAGATCATACTCCGGGCAAAAGAAGCGGGCAAACCGGTGATATCCTGCATGGGAACGGGAAACAAGACAGAGCCTTCAATGCTCCGTGTCGCTGATATTTCCGAGACGAAGATATGTCCTCTTGCCCGTGTAATGAGAAAACAGTTGAAGGAAAAAGGCGTTGAGCATGTGAAAGTGGTGTACTCGGAAGAAACGCCTGTAAGAAACGACAAAGACGCGTCAGACAGCCGGACCCCGGGTAGCACAGCATTCGTGCCTTCCGCGGCAGGGCTTATGATAGCGGCAGAAGCAGTAAAGGAGCTAGTAAATGGGGATTAAAGTTTATCAGGGGGACATAACCTCCATGAAAGTAGACGCTATAGTAAACGCAGCCAATAACACCCTTCTCGGCGGAGGCGGAGTAGACGGCGCTATCCACCGGGCAGCAGGCAAAGGGCTGCTTGAAGAATGCAGCGGTCTGGGCGGATGTGCCACAGGCGAGGCAAAACTAACAAAGGGCTATGATCTGCCGGCTTCATACGTTATCCATACGGTTGGACCTGTGTGGCACGGCGGGAACAGAGGCGAAAAAGAGCTTCTGGAAAACGCCTACAGAAACAGCCTTAAGATAGCCGCCGAAAACGGGTTCAGAACAGTCGCTTTTCCGGCCATATCCACGGGAGTTTACGGATACCCGAAAGATGAAGCAGCCGTTGTTGCGGTAGGGACCGTGAAAGAATTTCTTGAGGAGAACGGTCTTTGGGACAAAATGACTGTGACACTTGTGGCCTACGGAAGAGGCGACGCCGCAAGATATGAGAAAACAGTAGCAGAAATGGGAGCATTATAAAAGGGGATAAATATGATTTATGCAGCATGTACGGCGGCGGTGATAGCCGCAGTGATCGCGATCATCTGTCTTATCCAGATAATCGCGCTGAAAAAAGCGTCCGATACGACGGCGCTTGAAGAAATGGTCGACCGTCAGATGAATGAGACGGGGCAGAAGATATACGACACGGAACAGAAGGTCCTGGGCGCGGACAAGAGAGTGCGTGAGACAGGGGAGAATCTGCAGAAGGAGATAAAGGAATCCAGACAGGAGACCCTTAATTTCATGCA
>JAFYIC010000107.1 GCA_017538845.1 Bacillota bacterium
TAAAAAACGCGGTCCCTCTTGGTGGAACAGACCGATCTGTAGACGAACCCTGTTAATCGACCTTCAGCATGCGGTATCCGATCCCTATATGAGTCTGAATGTATTTCGGAGAATCCGGGCCGGGCTCTATCTTTTTTCTGAGAGTGGTCATAAAGACCCTCAGGGACGCGATATCACTGTCCCACGTACGGCCCCATATATTCTGCGTGATAAATGTATGAGTCAGGACTTTGCCGGTATTCTTTGCCAACAGGCACAGAAGCTTGTACTCCATAGATGTCAGCTTTAGTTCCTCATTATCAAGAGATGCTACCCCGGCGGAATAATCTATCGTAAGTTTTCCGTTAGTGTAGACCGATCGCCCGCCGCCCGGCTCGCTGTTTATCAGGGCAAGCCTTCGTATAGTCACGCGCAGACGCGCCAGTAATTCCTCCACCGAGAAAGGCTTGGTGAGATAGTCATCCGCGCCGGCGTCAAGAGCTTCGATCTTGTCGGCATCGTCGCTTCTTGCGCTTATAACGATTATAGGTACGTTCGACCAGCTGCGCACCTGGCGTATGACATCTATGCCGTCCATGTCCGGCAGGCCCAGATCCAGAAACAATACGTCCGGGTTATGCGAAGAAGCCATCATTACAGCTTCTGCGCCGTTCTTTGCGGTAAGGTACCGGTATTCGTGCGTCTTGAGCGTTGTGACTATAAGGTTGCGGACAGGTATGTCGTCTTCTATTACAAGGATGACTGGGTTATTCATCGAATTTCACCTCTCTTACTGGTAAAGCAACGGTAAAGCAGCAGCCGGACGGATGGTTGTCCGTAAGGTCTATGCTTCCGTGATGAGCTTCTATTATGGATCTGCACAGCGCAAGGCCAAGCCCCATGCCTCTGCGGCCGTCGGCCACTTTGTTCTGTCCTGTGTAGAACATTTCGAAAACGTGCGGCTTAACGTCATCCGGGATCCCGGGACCGTTATCGCATACTGTTATTACGGCCTGGTTATCGATTTGTTTGCTTTCTATGCATATCTCCGAGCCCGGCGGCGTGTTTTTCACCGCGTTGTTTATGAGATTGATAAGCACCTGCATTATCAATCCGGCGTCCATGTCTGCAAGAAGTATGTCGCCCGTATCCTTCACAGTGATGTGATGTTTGTACGCGTTCCTGTCTATGTGCTTCAGTGCTTCTTCGATGACATCGCCCACGACTTCGAGTGACAGATCAAGCTTCATCCGGCCGTTTTCTATGCGGGATATCGACAGCAGGTTCTCCACCAGGTCTATCAGCCATTCGGAATCGTCGTAGATGTCCGAAAAGATCTGCCTGAGCGTGTCGTCGTCCAGCTGCCGGTAATGAGACAGCAGATTGTCCGCGTTGCCGGATATCGATGTCAGCGGCGTACGGATATCATGTGAGATCGAACGGAGAAGGTTGGCCCTGAGCTGTTCGTTTTTTGCCATCACTGAAGCCTGTTCTTTTTCTCTGGCATTTCGCAGGTTATCCAAGGCAAGGGCGCATTCTCCCAATATGGACATTACTATGCTGTTTTCAAACGGATCCTGTTCACTGCGGTCCTGTTTGATCGCTATGACTCCGTAGCAGTGATCGTTGAGGCATATCGCGTGATGCTGTACATTTTCGTTTTCGGCAGGGGCCGGTGTTCCTTCCGGATAAATGACGACTTCGCGGTCCAGAAGCATGATTATCTGGCCGGCGGTTATCTTCATCACGTCTTCCGGATCTTCAGCTTTTTGCAGAAGCTGATTGGTGTCCAGAAGTATCTTGGTCCTGAATGCCTCTCGTGCGGAGTGGCTGGCGCTGCGTTTTATCCTGTTGGCCAACGTTCCTGTAATAAGTGAAGAGATCAGCATTATCACAAAAGTTACAGGATACTCGGCTTCGTATGTATGAAAACTGAATCTGGGATCAATAAAGAACCAGTTGAATAGCAGAACGCTTGCCAAAGATCCCAGTGCGCCGAAGAGGGGACTTACAGTCAATACGGATATGATCAGGACGGCCAGGATGAATACCGTTATTATGTTTGCCTCGGAGAAACCGAAATGTGTAAACAGAAGCCCTATCCCTGTTGCCGCGGCAAGGATCAGGAGCGTAATTATAAAGTCTTTGAATGTCGGGCGGATCTGGTCGGAAACACGGGCACTTTCTTTTTTCTGCTTAAGATCGGCAGCCGAATCAGGAATGATATATACATCCAGGTCCGGGACGTTCAGGATCACCTGCTCGGTCAGCGGAGGCTTACTCCAGAAATACCGTCTTTTCATCCCGCTGTTTCCGACGACGATCTTGGTTATTCCGGAGATGTGCGCGAATTCCGCCACCTGAGCAGGGATGTCATCTCCTATGACAGTCGTAACGGATGCCCCATTTTGTTCGGCGAACCTGATATTATTCTGCAGCCTGAGTTTATCCTCCTCTGGAAGACGGTCATAGTCCGTCGGCTTTACATAGATCGCCGTAAGTGCCGCGTGAAAAGCATCCGCCATTTTTGAGGCGGCCAGAATGACCTTCGGATTGGAAGGAGACGGCGAGACGCATACGAGTATGTGCTCGCTGCCGGCAGTATCATTATTCATTTCGTTCCATCTCCTGTCCTCACTGTACACTGATTATAATATCAAAAAACGCGCTGCAATTCTACGTATGATCGATATTATCCCGTTCGTATCCGCATGAATAAGAATGCGCATTTCTGTATAACTTATTAAAATACCGCTCTGCACGGATCACAACGAAATAGCAGAGTATAAAATAGAGTATCAGTATGAAGGCAAGAATAGCTTCTTCCATGGCGTCATGCCTCCCTGATATACGCCCGGGCTACATGCGGAAGCACTTGCGGATCGCGCGTAGTTCCCCAAGGACAAGCATGGTTTTGTCAGTGGTCAGAACAGTATCCGGTGTGACGGACAGATTCATCTTACCGTTCTCTTTAACTGCCATGATATTGATCCCGAATTTTTTTCGTATATCGATCCGGCCTATGCTTTTTCCTGCCCATTCGGTAGGAATGGGCACTTCAAAAATGGCGTGGTCTTCATCCAGCTTTATATAGTCCAGTATATGATCCGAGGCATAGCGTATCGCAGCCCATTCAGCGATCTGCTTCTCCGGGTTGATCACTTCGTCGGCACCGTTGCGCAAAAGGAATTTCGTCTGGACATCGCGGTCCGCGCGGGAAACCACGAACTTCCCGCCGAGTTCCTTAAGCAGAGAAGTGGTCTCAAGGGAACTCTGGAAATCGCTTCCTATGGTTACGATGCAGACATCGTAGTTGTTGACCCCCAGGGTCCTTAAGAAAGCTTCGTTGGTGCTGTCGCCGATCTGGGCATCCGTGACGAACGGCAGTATGCAGTTTATTCGTTCCTCATCCTTGTCTACAGCCATTACCTGATGACCAAGGTCGTGGAACTGTTTTGCCAGAAGAGACCCGAAGCAGTTTACTCCTATAAGAAGAATGGATTTCATGGCTCTTTTCCTCCGTTAACCTACATTTATTTTTTCTGTCGGGCGTTGGGATACTTCTGTCCCGCTGCTGTTTATGGCTGCAAACATTATCGTAAGACCGCCTGCTCTTCCGAGAAACATCAGAACTATCAGGACGAAACGGGAAACTGTACACAAAGCTGTGGTTATCCCGAGAGACAGTCCGACGGTACCGATGGCGGAAAAAGTCTCAAACAAGCAAAGGGAGAAGGGCAGCTTGTCGGAAGCGCATATGATAAAGGCCCCTGAAAGCGCAAAAAACAGGTACATCAGAAGCAGAGTCGCCGCGCTTTTTATCGTCTGTTCCTCTATCCTTCTGCCAAAGAGCTGAGGACTTTTTTTGCGCCGTATGACAGCAACAGCGTTTGCAAAGAGCACCGCGATCGTTGTGGTCTTCATTCCGCCCGCAGTAGACCCGGGAGATCCGCCTGTCAGCATCAGTACCATCATCAGCGCGCGACTGGAACCGGACATGGATGCCAGATCCGCGGTATTGAAGCCTGCAGTCCTGGGAGTTACGGCTTGGAGCACGGAAAGGCATATCCTTTCTTTCATGCCGTATCCGGAAAAGTCTCCGAAAAAGAACACTGCAGCAGGTATCAGGATGAGCAGTAACGTGAAGGCAAGAATGACCTTGCTCTGCATGCGGTATTCCCTGAAATGGTGCCTGTGGACGGCTATGTCATCCCAGGTCAGAAAACCGATCCCGCCGATAATGATCAAAAGGCACACGGGTATCACGACGCCCGGATCGCCGCTGAAAAAGGTGAGAGATGAATATGTGCCCGTCTTATCTCCCATAATGTCGAAGCCCGCATTACAGAACGCCGAGACTGAATGAAAGATCGCCGGCCAGATACCGGAAGGGCCGTAATGACGGCAGAATGACGGCAGCATCAGGAGCGCAAACAGCAGTTCGGTAATGAACGCGACCTTGATGATAAAGCTCGTCATTTTCACGATGCCGCCGACATGATGCGCCGCAATGCATTCCTGCAGTATGCTGCGCTGCAGGAGAGAGATCTTCCGGCCTGAGAGCGTTGCCAGAAAAGCCGCCACAGATACTATTCCCAAGCCTCCGATCTGTATAAGCACAAGGATCACAGCCTGGCCGAAAGCAGACCAGTAAACAGCCGTATCCACAACGACAAGTCCTGTCACGCAGACTGCCGATGCAGACGTAAACAGCGCATCCATAAACGGCGTCCACAGGCCGGCTTTTGAAGATAACGGAAGCAGAAGAAGCAGCGTTCCGATCATAATAACAGCAATAAACCCCGCTATTATGATCTGAAAAGATGACATTTTTTTTCTGCGTCTGATACTGCTCATGATGCTCCTTCTCCCTTAAGGTCAGAAATATCATAAGCTTTTCGATACAAAGACGGCGTTAAACCGTTTACAGGAGGAATTAAGATTGCATAAAAAAAAGAACTGCGATCTTTTAAACCGCAGTTCTTCTGAAAACAGGCTGGTGGACCAGATACCCTCAAAACCAATCAATTTACACACACTGTTTTATTCACCTTAGCTGTTATACTTAAGATATAATTCTTCCAGTCCATCTTTTGATATCACAAACCCGAATGTGTCTTTCAAGTACACAAAAGATGTGCCAGAATGGTCAGGCGTGGGACCTTTCAGCTGTGTATCGAAAGCAGTTTTGATTTCATCCAGTGTGAGGACCTGGGCTTTGCTCTTGGAATTATAGGTGAAAACGTATCTGTCACCAAAACAGAAGATCGAATTCAAAAACGATCCGATGACTTCCTTTTGGAACTCTTTGTCCTCGATGTCGCTAAAGCGGTAACGGTTTATCCTAGAGGCTATCTCGAACCTGGACAGCCGGTGCTCTTTTGTCTCTAATTGAGATATAGAATATAACAGAGTGTTTCGGTTCTGTTCCAGTTCTTCGAGCCTTGCACTTGTGGTGGGTGTCAGAACGCCTTGTTCTATAGCGTTAGTAAGATTCGTGATCCGCTTTTCGCAGTCGGTCAGTTGATCCCGCAAAACGGTGACCGCTGGGTCTTCCTTTTGTTGCATGCGGCAGACTGCATCTGCGATTCTCTCGACAGTTTTATCATTAAGCACTACACTAATCGTTACCAGGAAAGACGCCCTTTCGATCCAATCTTTTTTGATTCCGGAACGATTGTCACAGCTATGGCGTTTCGAGGCGCTGCACTTGTAATAATAGTGCTTCTGTCCCTTATAATGACCTGTCCCGCACTCTCCTATCATTGGGCTCCCGCAGATGCCACAATAGAACTTTCTTGAAAGGATGTAAAGATCCCTTGCTTTTGAAGCAGCCTGGGTTATCGTTCTTTCGTCCAGCTTTTTGTTGACCTTGTCGAATAGTTTCTGATCTATGATTGCAGGTATCCCGTCAGGCACTACTATATCGCCATACTTATATTCACCAAGGTATCTTCGGTTTCTGAGGATCGATCTGATCCGCTCCTTGGTAAAAGGGTGTCCGTAGCTGCCTAGTATCCCGCGTCCGCTTAGATCCTGTACTATATCTACAATGCGCGTTCCTTTGGCAAAGTTGTCGAAGATCTCGCGTACAACAGCAGCGTGCTCCGCGTGCACGGCAAGCGCATGTGTTTCATGGTCTATGAAATAGCCGTAGGGTACAGTTCCTCCATTGCTTTTGCATTTGAGAGCGTTTTCTTTGTGCCCGCGTTCGACTTTTTTCTTGAGCTCAAGAGAATAGTATTCAGCCATACCCTCCAACATGGACTCCAGTATTATTCCTTCGGGCCCATTGGAGATATTTTCCGTGGCAGAAACGACCTTAACACCATGTGTTTTAAGAATATGTTTATATAAAGCACTGTGGTGTCGATCTCTGGAAAAACGGTCAAATTTCCAGACCAGTACAATATCGAACAATCTTTGTTCACTGTCTATGATCATATGTTGGAATTCGGGCCGGTCTGCGCTGCGGGCAGATAACGCTCTGTCAATATAGTGATAGAGAATTGTATAATTATTTCTTTTGGCAAACTCGGTACATTCTCTGATCTGGCCTTCAATTGACTCTTCTCGCTGGCTGTCTGAAGAGTATCTGGCGTATATTACAGCTCTCATTGTTGTATTCTCTCATTACTGATCAAGCGGTGGTTTTTCACGATTCCGAATCTTTAAATTA
>JAFYIC010000108.1 GCA_017538845.1 Bacillota bacterium
GATTTTCCCGACAGGAAGACCACACTTGATTTTCTCGACAGGTTCGAAGATGAAAAACCTTTCGTGAAGATAGGCATGGAGCTTTTTTACGGGGAAGGTCCGTCCATAGTAAAAGAGATAAAGGAGAGAGGTCATAAGATCTTTCTTGATGTGAAGTGCCACGATATTCCCAATACCGTTGAAAAAACCATGAAGAACCTGGCCCTGCTGGACGTTGATATGACTAACGTTCACGCCGCAGGAACCATAAAGATGATGGAAGCGGCCCTGAAAGGACTGGAAGAGGGAGCGGCCGGAAACCGCAGTACTCTGCTGATCGCAGTGACTCAGCTCACTTCCACGGACCAGGCAAGGATGGAAAGCGACATCCTTATTAAAGAAAACATAAACGATGTTATTGTAAAGTATGCGAAAAACGCCGAAACAGCAGGTCTCGACGGGGTAGTATGCTCACCGCTGGAGTCTGAGATGATCCACAGCAATACTGGAGAGGGATTCATAACAGTAACTCCGGGCGTCAGATTCGCCGACGACGCAAAAGGCGACCAGGCCAGAGTGACTACGCCTGAAAAAGCCGGGAAACTGGGCTCCGACTACATAGTGGTAGGCAGATCCATTACCCAGGCGGAGGATCCTGTGGCGGCTTACAGACGGTGCGTGAGAGATTTTCTCGGCGCTGAATAGATCAACGGAGGAACAATGGATACAAAGAGAACCATAGCAAAGGAACTGCTGAAGATTGAAGCGGTATTCTTAAGACCCGATGAGCCTTTTACATGGGCAAGCGGCATAAAAAGCCCCATCTACTGTGATAACAGGCTGACCCTTACGGCACCGGAGACAAGGACGGTTGTAGAAGAGTCCATGGCAAAGGTCATAAAGGAGAACTATCCCGACTGCCAGGTGCTCATGGGCACCAGTACGGCCGGTATCGCCCACGCGGCAATCACAGGACACATCATGGGACTTCCCATGGGATACGTGCGGGGCTCGGCCAAGGATCACGGCAGGACAAACCAGATAGAAGGAAGACTGGAACCGGGTCAGAAGGTAGTAGTTGTGGAGGATCTGATCTCCACGGCGGGATCCGTTCTGGAGACAGTGGAAGCCCTGAGAAACGCGGGAGCTGAGGTGCTGGGGATCGTCAGCATTTTCACTTACGGCATGAAAAAGGGCATAGACCGGATGGCTGAGAAGAACATCAGGAATATCAGCCTGAGCGACCTGGATACTCTGGTGGATGTGGCCGTGGAAGAGGGATATATACATCCGGAAGACAAGGCCAGGCTGCTTAAGTTCAGAGACGATCCCTCAGATGAAAGCTGGATGAAATAAAAACATGTAAAAAGTACTGGAAACGACCGTTAAAAAAGGGTAATATATTCCGAAAAGAACTTAGAAAACGGAAGGAGCAGATCACAGTGAATGATGTAAGGTGTGTCATCAACATAACGGACCTGTCGGTAGAAGAACTGGACAAACTCATGGACCTTGCCGATGATATAATCGCAGATCCGGTCAAATACTCGGAAAAGTGCAAAGGCAAGAAGCTTGCCACACTGTTCTTCGAGCCCAGCACCAGGACAAGGCTAAGCTTTGAGTCAGCCATGATGGAACTGGGCGGGAATGTGCTTGGATTTTCCACGGCGGATTCATCTTCGGCAGCCAAAGGCGAAAGCGTAAGCGACACCATAAGAACGGTAGGCTGCTATGCCGACATAATAGCCATGAGACACCCGAAGGAAGGCGCGCCGACGGTGGCTTCCCTGAAGACCACGGTGCCCATCATAAATGCGGGAGACGGCGGACACTATCATCCGACCCAGACGCTGACTGACCTGCTGACCATAAGGAGAGAAAGAGGCGCGATCGGGGACTTTACCATCGGACTCTGCGGCGACCTGCAGTTCGGCCGTACGGTACATTCGCTGATCTACGCTCTGCTCAGATACGAAAACATCAAATACGTGCTCATTTCACCTGACGAACTGCGAGTACCGGACTATGTGAGAGACGAACTCAACGAAGCCGGAGTGGAATGGAAGGAAGTCGAGCGCATGGAAGACGTTATGCCCGAACTGGACATACTGTATATGACAAGAGTACAGCGTGAGCGTTTCTTCAACGAAGAGGACTATATCAGACTGAAAGACAGCTACATTCTGGATATGGACAAACTGAAAACGGCTAAGTCCGATCTTTCCATACTTCATCCGCTGCCGAGAGTGAACGAAATATCGGTCACCGTGGACGATGACCCGAGAGCCTGCTACTTCAGGCAGGTGCTCAACGGAAAGTATATCAGGATGGCGCTTATTCTCACACTTTTAGGCCTCGGGCAGAAAGGAGAGGACAGATGAACGTCGACGGAGTAAACAACGGGATCGTACTTGACCACATACAGGCGGGAAAAAGCATGGAGATATACAGGATCCTGAGACTGGACAAACTCACATGCAGCGTTGCCGTTATACAGAATGCGGTCAGTGAGAAATACGGAAAGAAAGACATCATCAAGATAGATGAAAATATAGACATCAACCTGGACGTACTCGGTTACATCGACCCGAACATAACGGTGAACAGGGTCATAGACGGGAAGCTTTCAAAGAAAGAACATCTGGAACTTCCGGAAGTGGTCACCGATATAATAAAATGCAAGAATCCGAGATGCATCACGTCCGTAGAACAGGAAATAGTCCACAAATTCAGACTTGCGGACAGGGAAAAGAGAATTTATCGCTGTATCTATTGCGATGCGGAGCATAAATAGATATCATAAAGGGTACCGGCAGGGACTGTGAACAGGAGGCTCACGGGCATGACTGCCGGACGATAAAAGCGGTGACCGGCGGAAAAGCCGGCCGCATAAAAGTGTGTGAGTTAAAACGACGGAAGGAAAGGGAGGATACGCAATGAAATCTATGAAAGCCCTGGTAGACAAGATCCGGAATGAGGGCAAGGCTATAGGAACAGACATAGTTAAAGTAGACGGTTTCATCAACCATCAGCTTGATGTTGCTTTCATGGAACAGCTGGGAAGAGAATTCAGCTGGAAATTCGATGGTGAAGAGGTGGATCTGATACTGACGGTAGAATCAAGCGGTATCGCGATAGCCTGCGCCACGGCGCCTTTCTTCAGTTACGCGCCGGTAGTATTCGCCAAGAAATCAGTACCTGTGTCCATGGTGGAAGGATATTACCATGCCGACACTCATTCCGCAACGACAGGCGAGACCACCACGCTTGTGGTATCAAAGAAATTCATAAACGAAGAGAACAAGGTGCTCATACTCGATGACTTTCTGTCCCACGGCGAATCTGCCAGAGCCCTGGCGTCCATAGTAAAGGATGCGGGAGCCGAACTGGTAGGCATAGGAGTCGTGATCGAGAAAGCATTCCTGAACGGAGGCAAGATACTACGCGATATGGGGTACAGAGTCGAACCCCTTGCGGTTATAGATCATATAGAGGACGGTAACATCGAATTCAGATAATGCCGTCTCCCCGGAATTGATCTTCCGGGGATTTATCATTTAAGGACGGTGATACCGTCTATGACAGTTAATTATTAAAGGAGAAAGCTATGATGGGCAGCACCGGGGAAAAACCGGATAATGAAAATGAGGCTATAATGAGTGAAGCTGTGCCGGCGGCAGACGAAGAAAAATTCAGCGTATGGCGGAAAGATATGAAAAGGAGAGGCAGGAAGGTCCTCAAAAGCCATTATCTGCTGCTTCTCATCGTGCTTGTCATATCCGTATTCTTCGGAAACGAATACAACATGGCAGGCAAGATCTTTACGATAAACGATCTTACAGGCACTTCTGCCGTCACACAGACTGAGAACGGGAAAAAGGTTACAAATTCGGCATCCTGGGATAATAAAACATCCATGGACGTTGTTTATGAACTGATTTCTTCCGGTGCGAAGAAAGGTTCAAAGATGGCTGACCGTATCGAGCAGTACAAGGTGGAAAATGACAACAGCAAGGTACTGGCAAGAAGCAGGGGCGCCCTGGCAAGCCTGGTGAACGCTGCGTCTTCGGGCGGCCTTTACGTCAAGATTTTTTCAGCTCTTACGAATATGACCAACAGCAAGAGCGCCGGTAAAGCGCTGTTCATAATATTCGGTCTGCTTTTGTATATCGGGATATGGGTATTCTTAAAGAACGTATACAAGGTGGTCGTCCGCAGGATATATCTGGAGGCAAGGACGTACAGGAAAGTGCCTTTCCTGCATGGTATCCGTTTCATAAGAGTAAGGCGCTGGGTAAGGACGGCGGCTACGCTTCTTCTGACGGAGGTGTTCCTGTTCCTCTGGCTGTTCACCATCGTGGGATATATCATAAAATATTTCTCATACATGATGGTACCGTATATCGTTGCGGAGAATCCGGACATAAAGCCCCGCGAGGCTATCACGCTTTCGAGAAAGATGATGTACGGACACAAGTGGGAATGCTTCAGGCTCCTGCTCACATTCATCGGATGGTACATCCTTTCCGCCATTACTCTGGGCCTTGTGGAACTGCTCTGGTTCGGTCCGTACAAGCAGGCGGTGTTCTGTGAATACTATGCGCGTCTGAGAAAGCAGGCAAAGGAAAAGGGCATAGAGGGAGCGGACAAACTCAACGACACATATCTCTTCGAGACTCCTGATGAGGAAGAACTGGAAGAGACATATAAAGATATCAGGGCGAAAGCCAGGGGCATCGACTCCGAAGCTATCGTGCTTAAAGGAGCGAAGAAATTCTGCGCCGAGTATATGGGACTCTGGCTCGGATCGGTTGAAAGCAAGCGTATTTACCAGGCTCATGAGAATGAGAGAAACCGCATATGGGCAGGCCTTGCGGCAGTGGACGGCCTGATCTACCCTCAGAGACTGGATCCGCTGGATTACCAGGCAAGGAAGGGATTCAGTTTCAAGTTCTCATACCTGAGATGCTATACCATATGGGTAATGGTATTCATGTTCATATTCTTCGCGTTCCTGGGATGGTGCTGGGAGGTCAGCCTGCATCTGGTCAACGACGGTACCTTCGTCAACAGAGGCGCCCTCCACGGACCGTGGCTTCCCATATACGGAACAGGCGGCGTGATCATAATACTGGTACTGAGCAAGCTGAGGACCAGACCGGTCATAGAATTCATAGCGGCCGTTGTGCTCTCGGGATTTGTTGAATTTTTCACATCTCTGGGCATGGAATCGGCCCACGGCATGAGATGGTGGGACTATACGGGATATTACCTGAATCTGGACGGAAGAATCTGTGCGGAGGGCCTTATCACTTTCGGCATCATCGGCATGATGGTGGTATACCTTGTGGCGCCGATAATGGATTCGATCCTTTCCAGGATAAGCACGAAGATAATAGTGCCTGTGGTAACAGCGCTGTTCATCGTGTTCATGGTGGATGTGGTATACTCGCAATCCCATCCGAATACAGGCGAGGGCATCACGGATTACGATGAGTACGAACAGTCTTCCATGATACAGCAGACGCAGCATCAGCTTTACCTCAGCGGAGACACCGGACAGGGAGCATTGAATGAGTAAAAGAGCATTGGGCAACGCACTACTTGTACTGACCGCCATGATATGGGGGCTGGCTTTTGTTGCCCAGAAAAAGGGAGCGGAGACGCTGGAGCCTTTTACGCTGAACGGCATACGTTTCTTCATTGCCGCGGCGGTGCTCATTCCCGTGATAATCATAAGCATAAAGGCTGAGAGAAAAGCCATTGCCAAAAGGAAAGAAGGAGAATATACTCCTAAGACCGAGACGGAAAAGATCGCGCTGGAGGCCTTTACAGAAGAGCATCCGGCAGGGAAAAAGGACGACATCATAAAGGGCGGCATTTTCTGCGGCATCGTTCTCTTCTGCGCAAGTTCTCTTCAGCAGATAGGTATCACATATACCACGGCAGGGAAAAGCGGATTCATTACCGCTTTCTACATCGTTCTCGTGCCGGTGTTGGGGATAGTTATCGGCAAGAAGATAAGACCCATACTTTGGCTGTGCGTGGCTTTGGCGCTGTTCGGACTGTATCTCATATGTATCAAAGAGGGCTTTACCGTAAACAAGGGAGATCTGCTGGTATTCGCCTGCGCGTTCTGCTACGCGGTGCACATCCTGGTCATCGATCATTTTTCACCCAGAGTCAACGGGATACTTCTTTCGTGCATACAGTTCACCATAGTCGGTATACTTTCCATACCGTTCATGGCTATATTCGAGACCGTGGAAATAGATAAGATACTGGAGTGCTGGCTGCCCCTGTGCTATGCGGGCGTCATGGCCGGCGGAGTGGGATTCACACTTCAGATAGTTGCCCAGAAATATACGGAACCGACGGTGGCGTCGCTGCTGATGTCCCTTGAGTCGGTATTCGCCGTACTTGGAGGATGGATCATACTAAGCGAAGTGCTTTCAACCAAGGAAGCCATCGGATGCGTGATAATGTTCATCGCCATCATCCTTTCGCAGCTTCCGCCAAGAAACAAACCGGACACTCTGAACCGGTAATGGAGAAATAAATGAACAGGAACAGTTTTTCAGAAGTCGCGGCATTTCCGGGATGCGCCGGCTGGGACAAACTCATAACAAGAAGATCGACCCTCTATGAGAGGGAAGATGACATACGTACGCCTTTTGCGCGGGATTATACCCGTATTCTTCATTCCAATGCCTACAGA
>JAFYIC010000109.1 GCA_017538845.1 Bacillota bacterium
AAATATATATGGTTCGTTTTTTCTCATTCATGGTATCGTGATCGCCGAGTGCGACAGCCGTTCATTCCGTCACGTCGTCCCGGCCTGTGCGCCGGGCGCTACTCCGGCCTGGTAAGCTCGCCCCTCAGGTCTGTCTCCATCAGGTCGTGGATGTCCTTTACAGGGTAGCCTTTGCTGAGAAGGTAGGCCAGCTTGGTGACTGTGGCTTCTGTGGTCATGTCATATCCGCAGACAGCTCCCGCTTTGGCCAGCGCAGAGCTGGTCTCATAGGCGTTCAGTCTTACGGTACCCTGCATGCACTGGGTGCAGGCAACGACTATGGTGCCCCCTTTGAGAGCTTTTTTAATAAGCGGAGGGAAGGCCGGATCGTAGTTAGGCACATTGCCGGTGCCGAAGGTCTCCAGGACTATGCCCTCCAGTCCAGAGTTCAGTATCGGCTCGAAAACTCCGAACTTGATGCCCGGGAAAAGTTTCAGGACCCCGATCTTGTGAGGCCCGATGTCGACCACATTGAGAGGAAGGTCATCTCCCTCAAGGAGCCTTTTGCGGTTGTAAACTATATCTATCCCCGCTGAAGCCAGCTCGGGATAATTAGGCGATGAAAAAGCGATGAGCTTGTCGGCGGAAGCCTTGGTGGCTCTGTTTCCGCGAAGGAGATATCCGCCGAAGTAAAGGGCGACTTCTTTCACCACGCCCCGTCCCGCGATGAGCATGGAGGTTATCAGGTTGTCGTATCCGTCGCTTCTCATCTCGCAGAGCGGTATCTGGGAACCTGTGAAGATCACCGGTTTTGCCAGTCCTTCAAGCATGAATGAAAGGGCCGAGGCACTGTAGGCCATGGTGTCCGTACCGTGAAGCACTACGAAGCCGTCGTAGTCGGCGTAATGCTCTTCGATCATGTGGGCGATTCGGTTCCATTCGTTATGGGTGATGTTGGTAGAATCAAGGAGCGGCTCGCATTCGATGAAATCCCAGTCGGGCATCTCCGGCATCTTCAGGTCCGGGACCTTCTTCATTTCATCAAGAAAGAAACCTTCTTTCGGCGCAAAGCCGTTTTCTGTCGGGACCATGCCGATGGTGCCGCCCGTGTAGATGATAAGTATCTTGCTCATTTTTCATGTTTCCTTTCGTCTTGTCTGATTATACAGGATGGAGGGCTTTTCCACAAGAAAGGGAAACGAGGCAAAAACGCTGAAAATGCTTTACATAACGCTCGAAAGTGTGTAAAATACTTGCATAACGATAGAGGGCGCGAAGCAGAAGAAGGTGCGCGAGCCGGCAGGCAGAGACCGCACTGGAGGCAATCTTCGCCGAATTGGCAGATCAGGCATGGTTTGCCGGTGGGACTATGGTCAACAGCCATAGGACTGTCTACGAAAGTAGTTGCGCTATCCCATTGAAGAAATTATCAGGACAGATCATTATTTCCATGGTTCGGCGGCAAGTGCTCGCCGATCTTTATTTATCGGGGTATTCGCGGCTCACAACGAAGTTATCAAAGACATTATTATCAACTGTTTCGGTTTTTTGCGTGTGAAAAGCGCACTGCATAAGGCCGGAAAATCGCGGGGTCACCCCCTGCGGACATCTTTGGAGGAACTGTTTTGGAAAGAAAGAACGAGATCACTATGACGGTGAACGGCAGGACGTTCACTTTCAGGGAAGGCCGCGATTTTGAAAGCTCGGACATGCTTTCCGTTGTGCTGCGTGAAAGACTCGGACTCACAGGCGTGAGGGTTTCATGCGAGCAGGGCGCGTGCGGCGCATGCACAGTGCTCATGAACGGAAAATCTGTGCTTTCGTGCATGCTGCCGGTGGCAGAGGCTGACGGTGCGGACATCATGACCATCGAAGCCCTTGACGGATCGGATCCGGTAGTGGATGCTTTTGTGAACACATATGGCCCGGGGGAGGGTACCGCAATGCAGTGCGGTTACTGTACGCCGGGTTTTGTATTGGAAGCCCATTCACTGCTCAACGAAAATCCGAACCCCACAGACGAAGAGATAGACGAGGCTCTGTCGGGACATATCTGCAGATGCGGCTGCTACGAAGGTATACACATCGCAGTGAAGAAGGCGGCAGACCACATATGCAAATGCAAAGAGGGAGGTGAGTGCAATGAAAAAGATTGATACCACCTTCAAGCAGAGAGAAAAGAAAAAGTACATCGGCTCATATTCGCCGAAGATGGACGCTAAGGACAAGGCGCTTGGAAAAGTAGAGTTTCTCGACGACATCACCCTGAAGGGAAGGATCCCGGGAATGCTCCACTGCAGGATTCTTGAGAGCCCTTATCCTCACGCAAAGATCATCAGCATGGACACGACCAAGGCTGAGGAGCTTCCGGGCGTATACGCGGTACTCAGATGCGACGATCCGGAGATTAGAGCGCTGGGAAGGACCACACACGCATGGACAGATATCGCTATCACTCCGAAGGAATCAGACACCATCGACCGTTTCTGGGACAGAGTGTTCCTGCCCAACAGGGCCCTGTGGACAGGAGACCAGGTGGGAGTCGCTGTTGCCGCGGAGACTCAGGAGATAGCTGAAGAGGCTCTGAAACTGGTTGATATCAAGTGGGAGATACTTCCCGAAGTCTTCGATATGGATGAGGCGAAAAAGCCTGACGCGCCCATAATCCACTACGAGATGAACCCCAACACCAACCAGCTGAAACACGGGGATGACTCCATAGTGGATGACCTGACCTTTGAGCGGGGAGACGTGGACAAGGCTATGGCAGAGGCTGATTTCACATTCGAGATCACCAAGACGCTGGGCGGCACGTCCACTCACGGATGCCTTGATTACAGAGGATGCGTGGTCAGATGGGGCGAGGACAAGATGGACGTCTGGACCAACCACTACATGGCCGACCAGACCAGAATGTACCTCCACGATTTCACCGGAGTTCCTCTCAACAAGATAAGAGTAATAAACGGAAACAGCGGAGCTCACATGGGTAAATGGAACACAGGCGAAGACCAGTACTATATCATCGCCGCTTATCTTTCCAAGAGAGCCGGCGGCCTTCCGGTGAAATACAAGATGAACAACCATGAGGAGTTCCATGAAGTAAGAAGTGAGAACAGATATAACATCAAAGTAGGCTGCATGAACGACGGAAAGATCACAGCCATGGACGTTATCGCCGAAGGAAACACCGGAGCGTACGTAGGCGGCTGCGATCATAACGTTGAGTTCATCGTGCAGGAATCCTTCGACCGTATCTGGGCGCCGGTGGAAAACGCCAGACTCCACTCGTACACCTGGTTCACCGACAAGATCCCCGGCGGAGTAGTAAGAGG
>JAFYIC010000110.1 GCA_017538845.1 Bacillota bacterium
AGTTATTGCGAATCCAGGATGAATGAACTGAAGGAGGAAGCGATGTCAGCTCTTCCCTCCTCGGTACCTTCGGAATATGTGGATTATTTCCGGAATTACCTGGAATTCATCACCCACCGTCAGAAGTGAGTGCACTCCTTTCCTGTAATCTCTGACAGAAGCATGTTTGCAAGTCTGCTGGTCCCTATACGGAACCTGTTATTGTTCTGCCACTCCTTTCCCAGCACCTTGCCGGCGATATTCCAATAAGTGAGCGCTTCCTTGACCGTATTGATGCCTCCGGCGGCCTTTATCCCTGCAATTCTCCCGGTTTCATCGGCATATTCACGAATAGTCCTGCACATTACGCAGAATGATTCAGGATCGGCTGTCTGACCGTCCTTGCCAGTGGATGTCTTAATGAAATCCGCGCCGCAGTAGAGTGCGGTCAGGGATGCTTTCCTGACATTCTCAAGAGTACCTAATGCGCTTGTCTCGATAATAACCTTCAGTGTCTTTTCTCCGCATACGGCCTTCAGCTCATCGGTTTCCTGGGCGATGGTTTCATAATCGCCGTTGAGGATGTGTCCCGGATTCTGGACTATGTCTATTTCCTCGGCCCCGTCATGAAGCGCAAGCGATGTCTCAGCGATCTTCACTTCGGGGAAAGTCTGTGCTGACGGGAATCCTCCGGCCACACAGCACGTCCTCACCTCTTCAACTTCCAGCGAACGGCTTACTATCCCGGCATAGCATGGATACACGCATATTGAGGCCACAGGTTTCAGTTCCGGGTATCTCTCTTCGAAGGAATTGACCTTTTCAACGAGTGAAAGGATGGTGTCTTCATTGTCGGTCGTCTTCAGTGAAGTGAGGTCAATGCAGTTGAACAGATTGATAAGTATCTCCCTGTCCTGTGTTATCCTTGCTTCGTTTTCGGCCCATTTTACCGTGGATTTCACCCATTCCGGATCAATTTTCTCCGGATATTTTGAAAACACTTCGTTATAACGGTCGGTTTGTGGCTCCGTTTGCTTGGGAGATCCGTTTTCGTCATACAATTCCATACTTATTCCTTGTTTTTTGTGTCTATTACTATCGTTACAGGTCCGTCGTTAAGAAGCCGTACTTTCATGTCTGCTCCGAATATGCCTTTCTGGACCTTGCGTCCCGATTCTTTTCCTATCTCCTCACAGAACTTTTCATACATGGGTTCCGCGAAATCCCTCTTGGATGCCCTTATGTATGAAGGCCTGTTCCCCTTCTTTGTGCTTGCCATCAGTGTGAACTGGCTGATAATGAGAAAATCCCCTCCGGTTTCCATGGCCGAAAGGTTCATTACGCCCTTTTCATCGTTGAATATCCTCAAATTGACTATCTTTTTTGACAGCCATCCTATGTCCTCCTCCGAGTCCGCATCCTCTATTCCCAACAGAATGAGCATCCCGTTCCCGATAGAGCCTGTAACGTTTCCGTCAACTGTCACGCTGGCTTCAGTCACTCTCTGTATTACCGCTTTCATTTCTGAACCAATTGAATACCGTCCTTGCTTTTGATGCCCCTATTACCGAGGCCAGTTCGTTTAAGTCAGCATCTGCAATTCTCTTCACGCTCTTGAACTTTCTGATGAGTGTAGTGGCCGTCTGGATACCTATACCTTTTATTTCCGTGAGTTCTGAATGTGTCTGGCGTCGGCTTCTCTTTTTCTTGTGGAAGGTTATGGCTACCCTGTGCACTTCCTCCTGCATCTGTTCAAGCAGTCGGACCAGTTCGCTGTCGGCCTTGATTCCGACTTCGGCCTGTGGAAACCCGGACAAAAGCCCCTCCGTCCTGTGTCGTGAGTTTTTCACAAGGCCTGCTATCTTTATGTCAATTTGCAGATTATCAGCTACTTCCTTTGCAATAGACATCTGGCCTTTACCTCCATCTACAATCACGAGATCCGGTATCGGACTTCCCTCGGCAATCGCCCTGGTCCATCTCCTTGACATGACTTCATACATGGATCCGTAGTCATCGCCTCCTGCTCCGCTTTTGATGTTGTAAAGCCTGTAGTTCTTTCTGTCCGGTTTACCGTTTTCATAGACTACACATGCCGCTACCGCATCAGTGCCGGCAATATGGGAATTGTCAAAACATTCTATCCTTATCGGAGTCCTGTCCATTCCCAGCAGTGTCCCCAGCTCTTTCATCAGTCGCAGGTGTTTCTGTTCCGGATTGAGCTTTTCGCTTCTTTTCAGTCGGTCTGCACGGTATTGTTTCACGTTTAAGGCCGAAAGGTCCAACAGTTTTCTCTTCTCTCCCTTTTGCGGTACGGTCCATGTCACTCCTGAATATTCCGTGTCCGGCTGAAACGGAACAATGATTTCCTTAGCCGTGCTATGATACCGGTTTCTCATTTCAATGATGGCCATTATCAGCATTTCACCGGGAGATTCGTCCATTTTTCTTTTATATTCGAACGTAAAGGCCTGGTTGATGCATCCTTCCGCCACGTGCAGGTAATTCACGAAAACCACATCCTCGTCCTGGTCTATATTATATACATCCACATTGTCCAGTCCGGTATCCACGACCCGGCTTTTCTCGCGGAATTCCATTATAGTGTCATACCTCTCCTTTATTGCCTGCGCCTCTTCGAATTTCATTTGTGATGCCAGCCTTTTCATCTGGTCGAGCATCCGTCTTGTCAATTCTGCGCTTCTTCCTTTCAGAATCTCCCTGATTTCGTCAATCTGTTTATTGTATTCCTTGGAATCTACGTGTCCTATGCACGGGGCGGGACATTTCTTGATGTGGTATTCAAGACACTCCCTGTATTTGGCTTTTTTAATGGAATCCTCAGTCAGCGGAAGCCTGCAAGTCCTTATCTTATATACATTCTGTATGATGTCTATAAGGCCGTTAAGTGTTCCGACATGACTGTAGGGCCCCCAGTATTCTGATCCGTTACGTATTATTTTCCTTGTTTTGAACACCCTCGGAAATTCTTCTTTGGTGATACAGATGGAGGGATATGTCTTGTCGTCCTTGAGAAGTATGTTGTATCTTGGTTTGTATCTTTTGATGAGATTGTTCTCCAAAAGGAAAGCATCCCATTCGGTTTCCACGACTATGTATTTGAGATCCGATATCTTGCTGACGAGCATACGTGTCTTGTCGGTCTGGCTCTCTTTAATGAAATATGAAGATACTCTTCTTTTCAGGTTTTTGGCCTTTCCGACGTATATGACGTTCCCCTGGTCGTCCAGATACTGGTAACATCCCGGTTTTTCGGGAAGGTTCTGGACAATCAGCTTGAGTTTTTTTTCGTATGCCTCTCTTCCTTTCAAATCAACTTACTCCTTCGAATTCGTCTATCTGAATGAAACTGTCCACAGGACAATCTTTCGGGAAATTATCTTTTGCCTTGAAGTTGGTAAGTTCTATAATGCAGTTGATCAGGATTTGTTTCGGAGCGAATGATTTTACCAACTGGTACGAAGCAAGCAGTGTTCCTCCTGTAGCCAGAAGGTCGTCGTGAATAAGGACCACATCGTCTGTCTTTATCGAGTCCTTATGCATTTCCAGACGGTCGTACCCGTATTCTTTCTTATATTCCAGGCTGACTTTTTCGTATGGCAGTTTCCCGGGTTTTCTTACGGGGATGAATCCGGCATTGAGCCTGTATGCTAGCGCTGCACCGATAATGAACCCTCTGGATTCAATTCCGCACACTTTTGTTATGCCTTTATCCTTGTACATCCCGTACAGGGAATCTACAATCTCCTTCATGTCTTCGGGATTCATGAACCATGAGGTCACATCCTTGAACTGTACCCCCTCCATCGGATAGTCTGGAATGTTACGGAGATGACTGATAAGCGTTTCTTTACTCATATCGTTTTATTTGTTTCACGTGGAACACTTGTCTTTATCTGTTCAGAAGCACCAGCAGGACATTGATGTCGCTGGGTGAAACTCCGGGGATGCGGCTTGCCTCAGCGAGAGTTTCGGGATCATGCCTGATGAGCTTCTGGCGGCATTCGGTAGAGAGGGACTGGAGCGAGTTGTAGTCAAAACGCCCTTTAATGCGTATGTTCTCCAACCGTTTCATCTTGTCGGCAATAACTCTTTCGCGGTTTATGTAGCCGCTGTATTTCATCAGAATCTCGGCAGCCTCTATGATTTCATCTTTGCGGCCGGGCTCTGTCTTTTCTATTTCAGCCTTGAGAGCTTTGATGTGTTCTGAAAGGTTCAGGAGTGTCAGCTGCGGCCGTTCAATCAGATCGGCCAGTTTGCATCCCTCGCGCAGTGGAGTTGTGCCAAGTTTTTCCAATGCATCGTTTATGAGAGCCGGCTTGACTGCGAAACCTCGGGCAAAATCCAATATGCGGTTTATCTCATCCCGCTTGGAACACATCAGGTCATAACGCTCTTTTGTGGCAAGGCCGATAAGATATGCACGTTCGGTCAGCCTTAGGTCGGCATCATCCTGACGCAGCAGTATGCGGTACTCAGCCCGGGACGTGAACATGCGGTACGGCTCGTCAACACCCTTGGTTATAAGGTCGTCAACCAGAACGCCGATGTAAGCCTCATCGCGTGCAAGAGTGAACGGAGGACCTCCGTGACAGCAGATGTGGGCGTTTATTCCGGCCAGGATTCCCTGACCTCCGGCCTCCTCGTAGCCCGTGGTACCGTTTACCTGTCCTGCCATAAAGAGTCCCGAAACAATCTTTGACTCCAGGGTGTGTTTGAGTTGGGTAGGGTCGAAATAGTCATACTCTATGGCATACCCCGGGCGGTAAATCACCAGGTCGCGGAATGCGGGAATCTCTTTAAGCGCCCTTATCTGGACATCCATCGGCATTGAAGAGGAGAATCCGTTCAGGTACATCTCATTGGTCTCTTCACCTTCCGGTTCGAGGAACAGCTGGTGTTGGTCGCGGTCCGGGAATGTGACAAGTTTGGTCTCTATGCTTGGACAGTAGCGCGGGCCTATGCTCTTGATCTGTCCGTTGAACAGGGGAGAGTCGGCCAATCCGGAGCGGAGCACCTCATGTACACGCTCATTGGTGTAGCAGGTCCAGCAGCACATCTGCCTGAGATTCCTCTCGGAGCCCATGAATGAGAAACGGTGGAAATCATTTTCGCCTTCCTGACGTTCCATCTCTTCAAAATGTACGCTGCGCCTGTCAATGCGGACAGGGGTGCCCGTCTTCATGCGTCCGGTGCGAATTCCGTGTCTGATGACAGATTCTGTAAGAAGGTATGACGCTGGCTCCGA
>JAFYIC010000111.1 GCA_017538845.1 Bacillota bacterium
ATCGAGACCTCTTATGAGCTTGCATACTCTCGGCGCGATCACGCTGTATCCCAGAGTGCTCAGAGCTCCGGCGGCTATACCGATAAGCAGTGAGGAACCCGGATTTGCGATATCGCATGTGGATCCGATGGCAACGCCTCCGGCAAGAGCAGAGTTCGCAATGTCTTCCACTTCGAGTTTTCCTCTGATGAGCTTTGAGAATACATATGTCGCTATGGATGCTCCGGCCAGTGCGAATACTGTATTGATAGCAGTAAGCACTACTCTTTCAGGCGCTGCGATAGCGCTTGTGAATGACGGCCAGAATACCCACAGTATGAAGCTTCCCAAAAGACTGAACTGGTTGCTGGTGCTGTCGCTCTCGCATTCGGGACATCCTTCGAACTTCTTCATGGTCGTAGCAACTACTCCCAGACCGAAATATGCTCCGAATGCATGGATAACTACGCTTCCGCCGGTATCCTGGAATCCTTTGAAGCAGTCGAGCCCGCTGTCCAGAATCAGTGTTTCATTAACAAGATAGATAATGGTGAAGAGCACCGCCATCAGAATGAACTGATCCATTTTCAGACGTCCCAGCGGAGCGCCTATGGCGATCAGCAGGCTTGCCGCGGCGAATTCGCCCCAGAGAAGCGCTTCGATGTTTACCTGCGGCGCCTCCCCCACAAAACTCTTAATGAGCATGTATACGGGAACCGAAATGCTTACCACTAGAAGTGTGGCTGTGATGGTGCTGTATCCGTGCCCTCTTACGAATACCATCAGGAATCCGAAACCTAAGAGCAGCATGGCCAGTATGTGGATAGATCTGCAATAGACAAGTGTGTCAAAAATAGTATGAGCTTCTGTGGAACCCACGGTAGTGGATGTTCCGTTGATAGCGTTCATACTTTCCGCAATGTTGCTGTTAACGGACGGGAGAAATGCTATAGCCATTGCTATCGCGGCAATGAGCACAACTATGAGGAAAGGTACATTTCTCGAGCCGTTGTTATTATTAGCCAATTGATTCATCTCCTTCGTTTGCCCTGTTGTAGAAATCGTTTTTTTGCAAAAAAAATATGATTACCTGTGTTTTCTCAGAGAACGAATGCGGCTGTAAGACCGCATTCGCTCTATATACCTCTGATATATTTTTACATGAGAAGTTGTGTTATGCAGTAAGGCTATCAGCCTTCTGACATATCTTTGATCTCTTCTTCACTGTATCCCAGTGCTGAAAGGATCTCATTTGTATGCCAACCTTCAGGATAACCTGCGTGTTTGTACTCTACAGGTGTTACCGAAAGATTGATAGGACATCCCAGCTGCTTGACTGTTTTGCCTTCAGCCTGCGGCAGCGGTACATCCGGGAACATACCTCTTGCATTGAGGTGCTCGTCGTTAGAAGCTTCTTCCAGTGACAGTACAGGCTCTACGCATGCATCGTAATCTGCAAATATCTTCACCCATTCGTCTCTGGTCTTGCTCTTGAAATCTTCAACGAGTGTCTTCTTTACCATAGGTGTGTCAGTTTTCAGGATCTTGCCGTCTGCCCAGTCAGGATGACCTGTTGCGTTGCAGAGATCTGCAAAGAACTTAGGCTCAAGTGATCCGACTCCCATGTACTGACCGTCTTTGGTCTCATAGAAATCGTATACGCCGCCGCCGTTAAGAAGTCCCGCTTCTCTCTTAGGCTCTTTTGCTCCTGCGAAGAAGCTTGCACCGTCCATTGAGTTGAACGGAACAACGCCGTCCTGCATGGAAACGTCTACGAACTGTCCTTCTCCTGTCTGATCTCTGTGTCTGATAGCTGCCAGGATACCAATGATAGCATCCTTTGATCCTGCGGCTACGTCAGCGATCTGGAAGTTGAACAGTGCAGGGCCTGTTGACTGGCGTCCTGCTGCTGAGATTATGCCTGAACGTGACATATAGTCGATGTCGTGGCCTGCTCTCAGTGCGAACGGTCCTGTCTGGCCGTATCCTGTGATAGCGCAGTAGATGATCTTCGGATTAACAGCTTTAAGAGCCTCATAACCGATGCCCAGTCTGTCCATAACGCCCGGACGGAACTGCTCAACTACTACATCATATTCCATGACCAGCTTCTTTACTGCCTCTACAGCAGCCGGCTTTTTCATGTTGAGATGTATAGTCTTCTTGTTTCTGCCAAGCCATGCGAGCGCTCCTGATGTATCTGTGCCCTCGATAATGGGCGGCCAGTGTACTACCAGGTCATATTTGCCTGCGCTGCTTACTTTTACTACATCTGCTCCCAGGTCTGCAAGGGTCATCGTTGCATATGGTCCCGGAAGGAGTGTCGAAAAGTCTAATACTTTTATTCCATCTAATGCTCCCATTGTAATTCCTCCTGTTTACCGTTTGTTGGAACGTCTCCAGATCTTCATTGCTTCAGCTTCCTTGATGAGCTGATCGCGGAAGTCAGGATGTGCGCATGAAATGATGCTTTCTGCCTTCTGCCATGTGGGCATTCCCTTGAGCCTTACCTTGCCGTACTCAGTTACAAAGAAGTCTATGTTGGAACGTGTGTCTGTTACGATAGATCCTTCTTTGAGCGTAGGACGGATCCTGGAGAGAGTCTCCCCTGTCTTCTTGTTCTTGAATGTTGAACTCATGCAGATGAAGCTCTTACCGTTGTTGGCTCTGTAAGCGCCCAGTACGAAGTCAAGCTGTCCGCCTGCTCCGCCGATATGCTTTGTTCCGTTTGTCTCGGCATTTATCTGACCGAAGATATCGCAGTCAACTGCATTGTTGATGGAAACGAAGTTGTCCAGCTGTGAAATAGCGATCGTATCGTTTACATAGTCGATAGGAACACTCATACATGCCGGGTTGTTGTCCAGGAAGTCATACATTTTCTGAGTTCCTGCGCCGAATCCGTAAACCATTCTGTACGGGTCGATGTTCTTTCTTCTGCCCGTGATCTTGCCCTGTTCGGCTATGTCTACGAAGCAGTCGATGAACATTTCGGTATGTACGCTCAGGTCTTTAAGATCTGATTCAGCGATCATCTTACCAACTGCATTTACCATGCCGCCGATACCCATCTGCAGGCAGCTTCCGTCCTGGATCTCTTCCATGATGTAGCCGGCTACTTTCTTATCAACATCTGATGGTTCACCGGAATCAGGAATGATATCCATCGGCGGGTTGTCGCCTTCAACGATCATATCAACGTCGTTGATGTGTACGCTTTCAGCCCATCCGCCGAGACAGTTGATCATGTTCTCATTTACTTCTACGATTACCTTGTCAGCTTTGGCAACGAGATCCTTCATATGGCTGTTGTTCGGGCCATAGTTGAAGAATCCGAACTTATCCATAGGAGCTACCTGGAACATTGCAACATTAACTTTTTCAATGTGCTGTCTGTAGAACTTCGGAAGCTCTGAGTATCTCATTGGATTATAGAACGCGAAATCTTCACCGAGGTCGATGTATTTACGCTCTATACCTGTCATATGCCAGCTGTTATAAGTGAAATGCTCACCCGGGTTTTCTACCTGAGCGATAGCAAGCGGATGAAGCACCATGCCGGCTCTTATATTTACAGTATTGAATTCCTCGGCTCTGTCAGCAAGCGCTTTATCGAGCACTACAGGAGTTCCTGTACACCAGCCGTAATCTACCCAGTCGCCGTCATTGATGCATTTTACTGCTTCTGCCGCAGTAGTTAATTTCTTTTTATACTCGTCCTGGTAATTCATTTATACCCTCCATTAAGTTATAACTTTTCCTTTAGGCAAATGAGAGCCCTGAAACAGGGCTCTCTTTACTCTTAAATGTCAGGAATCAGCTGTTAGTGAAGTTCTTTTCCTTTCTCTTCTCTACAAATGCGCCCATGCCTTCCTTCTGGTCATTCGTGTCGAATGTGCTGCCGAATATCTCAGCCTCGAATGCTATGGCGTCATCCATATTCTTTTCGAGTCCTTCATTGACAAGCTTCTTGCAGTCACGAACTGCTATAGGTCCGCATGCTGCGATCGTCTTTGCCATCTTTTCGGCTGCAGGCATAAGTTCTTCCTGAGTGTATACAGCATTTACAAGACCAAGTCTGTAAGCTTCGTCAGCTTTGAAGTTCTTGGAAGTGTAAAGTATCTGTTTTGCCATGCCCGGATTGATCAGACGAGGCAGTCTCTGGGTTCCGCCGAATCCCGGAGTAACTCCGAGAGCTGTTTCCGGCTGACCGAACACTGCGTTATCTGAGCAGATACGGATGTCACAGCTCATTGCCAGTTCATTACCGCCGCCAAGAGCAAATCCGTTGATTGCTGCGATTACCGGAAGCGGGAATGTTTCGATCTTACGCATTACTGCATTACCTTTGATACCGAAAGCTTTTCCGCCTTCACCGTCCAGGTTGTGCATCTCGCCTATATCAGCGCCGGCTACAAATGATTTGTCTCCTGCACCTGTGATAATGAGACAGCGGATCACATTCTGATCTACGTTGTCGAATACATTCTCAAGCTCAGTCAGAACGTCTGAATTGAGTGCATTTAAAGCCTCAGGACGATTGATAGTTATTGTTCCTACCGCACCGTCAACTTTGTATTCTACTAAAGCCATATTCTTTCCTCCTATTTTGCATCTAAGATGTTCTTAATGGACTCTGTGAGCATCGGAGCAACCTGGAACAGGTCACCAACGATTCCGTAGGAAGCTACGTCGAATATCGGTGCATCCGGGTTCTTGTTTACTGCGATGATGCATTCACTGTCCTGCATACCAGCTTTGTGCTGGATAGCGCCTGAGATACCAAGCGCAATGTAGATGCTCGGGTGTACAGTTTTACCTGTCTGTCCAACCTGGTGGTCCTGAGTGATGAATCCGGAGTCTACTGCCGCACGTGATGCGCCAACTACACCGCCGAGTACATCTGCCAGATCCTGAGCGATAGCCTTGCCCTTTTCAGGATCCTTACTGATACCACGGCCTACAGATACGATTACGTCAGCACCGATCAGGTCAACCAGTTTTCTGGCAGCCTTTTCAATGCTCTCGATCTTAACGTGGATATCTTCAGGAGCAAGTGCTACTGCGCAATCCTCGATTACGACTTTGTCTGCTCCGGCCTGATCGAACTCCTGTGTTTCCATAACGCCCGGACGTACTGTTGACATCTGAGGACGGAAACGCGGGCAGATGATCGTTGCCATAAGGTGTCCGCCGAATGCAGGACGAGTCATCTTCAGGTTGGTGTTGTTTTCGAATTCCATATTGTCAACATCCAGTGTGGATACTGACTTCAGGAAAGCCTTATACTTCTCAACATCGATGTCAAGATGTGTACAGTCAGCTGTCAGACCTGTGTGTGTACGAGCTGCACAACGAGGCGCGAGGTCACGTCCGATGTTTGTAGCACCTATAAGAACGACCTCAGGCTTCTTATCCTCGATGAGATCACACAGAGCTTTAGCATAGCCGTCTGTTGTATAATCTTTAAGGAGTTCGTGGTCGAGATTGTAGATCTTGTCAGCGCCGTAGCCTCCAAGTTTCTTGATCTCATCTTTGTCGACTCCACTACCCAGAACTACTCCGCACAGATCTGTTCCCAGGTCGTTGGCAAGTTTTCTGCCTTCGCTCAGGAGCTGATGGCTGATTGTCTGGATCTCTCCTCCACGCTGCTCACAGAATACCCAGATTCCGCTGAAAGCAGCTGTATCTCTACTATCAAAAGCCATTTATTGATCTCCTTTCCTAAATGATATGTTTCTCGTTGAGCATGTTAGCTAACTGATCACATGTCTTCTGGTCATTGCCTTCTAACATGATTCCGCCGCCCTTTGGAGGTGGTGAGAATGATTTGTATACGTTAGTCGGTGAACCCTGCAGACCAATAGTATCAGGATCGATAAGCGGCTCATTCTTGAGTGTTTCGAAGTCAAATACTTCATACGGTTTGGAATAGCATGATGTGATTCCGTCAAGAGTCATATATCTTGGCTTGTTGAGTTCCTGTACGCAAGTGATAAGGCAAGGTGTCTCAACTGTGAGCATCATGTGTCCATCTTCAAGCAGTCTCTTAACTGTGATCTTGTTTCCATCTTTCTTGATGTCAGCTGCGTATGTTATCTGCGGCAGATTCAGTTTCTCAGCGATCTGAGGACCAACCTGAGCTGTATCTCCGTCGATAGCCTGACGTCCGCAGAATACTACGTCGTCATCGTCTACGCCGATCTTGTTAACTGCTGCTGCGAGGATCTGCGATGTTGCATAAGTATCAGATCCACCAAACTCACGGGCAGATACGAGGACAGCTTTGTCAGCGCCCATAGCCAGGAGCTCTCTGAGCATTCCTTCTGCCGGAGGTGGTCCCATCGAAACGACGATTACTTCGCAACCCGTGTCATCCTTTAATTCCAGTGCTGCTTCAACAGCTGCCAGGTCATCATGGTTGGTGATGGTAGCCATTTTGGAACGGTCCATGGTTCCGTCTTCTTTGACCGCAACTACACCGGATGTATCCGGAACCTGTTTTACACAAACAATTGCTTTCATGTATATTCTCCTTTATTTCAGAAGATCTCTGCTTATAACGATCTTCTGCACTTCAGATGATCCTTCGTATATGGTAGTGATTCTTACGTCACGATAGATACGCTCTACAGCATAGTCTCTCATGAATCCGTATCCGCCGTGAATCTGTACAGCTTTGGCTGCTACCCAGTTTGCAATCTCAGATGAGAAGAACTTAGCCATTGAAGCTTCCTTCGTAGCGCTCTGTCCTTTGCTCATTATTGATGCTGCTCTCAGTGCCAGGAGCTTAGCTGCGTCGACTCTCGTCGCCATCTCAGCCATATACCACTGAAGTCCCTGATTTGCAGATATGGGCTTCTTGAACTGCATACGCTGCTTTGAATACTCAATCGACAGATCGAGAGCGCCCTGCGCATAACCTATTGACTGAGCGGCTATGCCGACACGTCCTGAATCCAGTCCGGAGAATGCAACGTGCATTCCTTTTCCTTCTCCGCCGAGAACCTGTGAGCTTGGAACTCTGCAGTCTTCGAAAATAAGTTCGGAAACAGCAGCTCCGCGGATACCCATCTTGTCCTCGAGCTTACCAAGTGTGAATCCCGGTGTACCGCGGTCAACTATGAACGCTGTAACTCCGCCGTGGCTTCCCTTGGCTTTGTCTGTAAGAGCGAATACGATAGCCCACTCGCCTTCGTTAGGTCCCATGTTACTGATGAACACCTTGGATCCGTTGAGGATGTAATCATCGCCGTCTTTTTCAGCTGTCATCTGCAGTGATCCGGCATCTGATCCGGCTTCAGGCTCCGTCAGCGCGAAAGCACCGATCTTACCGTCTTTAGCCATTCCAAGATACTTTTTCTTCTGCTCTTCGTTACCATTAGTAGCTATGATGTAGTTTACAAGCAGCTGAACTGCGAACATCTCAGCTGTAGCTCCACAAACGCGCGCTACTTCGATGATGGCAAGTACTTTGCATATATCGTCCATGCCGGCTCCGCCGTATTCCTTCGGCGCATTGAGGCCAAGCAGACCGATCTTGCCCATTTCTTCATAGGTTTCCTGTGGTATGAAGCCCTCTTTATCCACTGCTTCTGCTCTTGGTTCGAGCTCGTTAGTGGCATAGTCGCGGACCATTTTTACCAACATTTCCTGTTCTTTTGTAAGTTCGAACATAGTTCTCCTTCCTTATAAGTGTTTTCTTGCTTGACTTAAAAAATAAACTTATAGGCACAGCACAGAGGAACCCGTATGGATTCCCCTGAGCTGTATAGATAACTCAATTGATATTTGGGTTATTGTGACTATTTGTTGTACTCGTAGAATCCGCGTCCACTCTTAACGCCGAGTCTGCCTGCGTCAACATACTGTTTCAGCAGCGGACATGGACGATACTTGGAATCTTTGAATCCGTCATAAAGTACATTCAGAATAGCCAGTACTGTGTCAAGACCGATGAGGTCAGCAAGAGCAAGAGGTCCCATTGGGTGGTTCATGCCCATCTTCATAACGTCATCGATAGCCTTTGGCTGAGCAACACTCTCATAGAAGCAGTAGATTGCTTCGTTGATCATAACCTGGAGAACACGGTTGCTTACGAATCCCGGGAAGTCGTTAACTTCTACAGGAGCCTTACCAACTGCAACTGACATATCTTCAACTGTCTTGTAAACTTCGTCAGTTGTTTCGAGACCACGGATGATCTCAACGAGCTTCATTACAGGAACCGGGTTCATGAAGTGCATACCGATAACCTGCTGAGGTCTCTTTGTTACAGCTGCGATCGATGTGATTGGCAGTGATGATGTGTTTGTTGCAAGAATAGCATCCGGCTTGCAGTTCTCGTCAAGAGCTCTGAAGATATCAGCTTTAAGATCCATGTTTTCGCTTGCTGCTTCAACAACCAGATCTACGTCAGCCATGCCGGCATAATCCTGTACATAGTGGATTCTTCCGATGCTAGCTGCTTTTTCTTCTTCACTGATTCTGCCTTTGTCCAGCTGCTTCTGGAAATACTTTTCCATCTTAGCCTTAGCTTTTTCTTCTGAAGCGTCGGATCTTACCCATACTGTTGTGTCATATCCGCTCTGTGCGAATACCTGGATGATTCCTCCGCCCATCTGGCCAGCGCCGATTACTCCGCATTTTTTGATTTCCATTGTTTTGTTCCTTTCTTTAGATAATTAAGTCAGTCGAATTACTCAACTTCGATCCAGCATGCATCGCCCTGAGCCATACCGGAGCAGATAGCGCAAACGCCGTTCTTCTGTCCGCGTCTCTTCAGCTCATAGATCATTGTCATGAGGATACGAGCACCGGAAGCACCAATCGGGTGACCAACTGCTACTGCACTTCCGTTAACGTTAACTTTTTCATCCATTTCTTCATAAGTCATTCCGAGAATACCTATGCAGGATACGAGAGGAACTGCTGCAAATGCTTCGTTGATCTCGATAAGATCGAATGCTTTGTGATCTCCCAGGCCATTGTCGTCGATGACTTTCTGGATAGCGAGACCAGGAACTGTAGCGATGTATTTAGCGTCGCGTGCAACCTGTGCGAAGCCCTTGATCGTAGCAAGAACTTCACATCCGAGTTCCTGAGCCTTTTCTCTTGTCATGATAACAACTGCTGATGCTCCGTCGTTTGTTCCCGGTGCGTTACCAGCTGTTACTGTATTTTCTGGATCGAAGATCGGTGGCAGAGCCTGAAGTCCTTCCATCGTTGTCTCCGGACGAGGAGCCTCATCCTTGTCAACGATATTAACTTTGCCCTTCTTGCCTTTTACTTCAATCGGGAATCTCTCTTCGTCAAATACGCCCTTTTCTTCTCCGGCTTTCCAGTTCATCTGTGAACGATAAGCCCATTTGTCCTGCATTTCACGTGAAATGTTGTATTCCTTAGCAACTCCACCGCCGTGTACAGCCATGTGTACATCGTACTGTGGGCACCAAAGACCGTCCTTAACCATTCCGTCGATCATCTTGGTGTCAAACATTCTCTGACCCCATCTCATGTTCGGAGCATAGTAAGGAGCGTTGGACATGCTTTCCATACCGCCGGCTACGATAACATCAGCGTCTCCTGCTTTGATGATCTGAGCGCCGAGTGTTACAGCTTTCAGTGCGCTTCCGCAAACCTTGTTGATTGTGAGACATGGCTTCTCAATTGGAATTCCGCCCTTGAGTGATGCCTGACGAGCAGGAACCTGTCCATTGTTAGCGGGAAGTACCATTCCGTAGATCATTTCATCTACATCTTCGCCTGTGATCTTTGCACGGCTGATTGCTTCCTTGATAGCAAGTCCGCCCAAATCTGTAGCTGAAAATGACTTGAGTCCGCCACCATACTTACCAAACGGTGTACGTGCTGCACTTACGATTACAACTTCTCTCATGTTTTGCCTCCTTTTAGGTAATAAAATAAGGTACTGCAATTGTTTATAACTTTTATTATTCTGAACTTTGCAAATATACCTCTAACTTTGACATATTTTTAACATAACATTTTACACCGTACATTTCAACTGTCTTTGTTAAAAATGTATCATATAAATATGCTATTTTAGTAATAATTTACAAAGTCAAAATGCTTCACTATAAAGATAGCATTAAAACGCTGTTTTCGCAACTGTTTTTAACACAATTCAGACCATTGTTCCGATATTTACAACTTTAGTAAGTTTCTTTGATTATGCCCTTCCTGTATGCCTCTACGAGTTCCTTCAGTTCATTCACCTGCTGCAGCAGTTCTTTTCCCTGATCGGTGTCACGTATGAGCATCCTCTTATCAAGCGTGTGAACTGTCGTCAGCTTAGGAGAATGGAACACCTGAGTGCCGTCCTCCTTGAGCGGTTCATAGGGCTTGTGCTCTACAAGAGCCATGAATCTGGAATTATATATGAACGTATAACCGGCGATACCGGTCTGTTTCTGATATGCCTTGGATATACCGCCGTCTATGACATAGAGCAGTCCGTCGCCTTTTATCGGGCTCTCCCCGTCCTTTATCTTTACGGGTACGTGACCGTTAAGGATCTTGGAGCTCTTACCGGTGAGTCCGAACTCCTTAAGGATCATTTCACAGGTCTTTCTCTCTTTTATCAGTTTGTAGTACGGAACGGTATTTTCCTTGTGTGTCTTCTTATCGGCTATGAAACACCGTTCGAAGGTGGTCATCTGGTCCTTTCCGAACAGCGGTGAATCTTTGCCAAGCCACAGATACCACATGATATCCCCGGATCTTCCTACCCTGTCCGGATCCTCATCTACGAAATACGCTTTACGCACTTCCTCATCCAGGAAGTCCATATAGGCTTTGCCCTTCTTAGTCACCCCGTCAATGGTGCATTCTTTGAACTCGCCGTCCTCAGTGAGCGGAATGCATCCGTGGTAAAGGAGATTGCCGTTAGTGCATTTATAGAGAGCGCCGTGGCTGAACATGAACCTGATGTGTTTCTGAAGTTTCTCACTCTTCAGGAATGACGCTTCCAGCCTGTTCAGAAGATCTATTTCATCTTCTGTCAGTTTATACGGATCTTTGGGGTCTACGGTCGGGAAGTTCTTATCTCTCAATTCATACGTCTCGCCTTTGATCTCCATGGTTCCCTTTTCAAAGTCGACCTGGTTCAGGGAAAGCCTGTTTTCGAGATGATACTCGGGATGATCCATTATCCTCTGCCCTTCCACCTTGAACTGGCATATAGCGATTGCCTTGTGCATCTTGGCCGCAAGGTTTTCGTCTACAGGGTCATATTTGTTCTCGTCCAGGACATGGGGCTTGAAGAATTCACAGGAGTCATCAGCGTATACCCTCGACGCAAAATTGGAAAGCGGTCTCAGGTTTATACCGTAGCCTATCTCGAGCATGTCGAAATTGTTGTAACTTATGTTCATTCTGAGCACGTTTGTTATGCATGCCCAGTTTCCGGTGGCCGCTCCCATCCAGACGATATCGTGGTTCCCCCACTGGAAGTCCACATCGTGATAATCCATAAGAAAATCCATTATAGTATCCGGGTGCGGTCCTCTGTCGAATATATCTCCGATTATGTGGAGCCTGTCGCATGCAAGTGAGCTTGTGGCCTCCGCCAGTTCGATTATATATTCTTCCGCTACACCACATTCTACAATGGATCTGATGATAGCTGTATAATATGACGCTTTGTTGGCCTCGTCATCAGCATGGATAAGTTCGTCAATGCTGTATGCGAAGTCTTTCGGCAGTCTGTTCCTGACTCTGGAACGTGTGTATTTGGCCGAAACCGATTTGCAGATCTCCACCATCTGGTAAATGGCTTTCCTGCACCACTTTCCGAAATCTTTCTCAGTCTTTTTCTTGCGCTCTATTTCAGCCTCAGCGTTATAAATGAGTGAGGCAAGATCTTCTCTCTCTTCAAGCGTAAGGTCGGGTCCGAATATCTCATCGATCTTTGATCTGATGACGCCGGACGCGCTTCGTATCATATGTATGAAAGCTTCATGCTCACCGTGGAGATCGCTCAGGAAGAACTCTGTGCCTTTAGGAAGCGCCAGTATGGCGTTCAGATTGGTTATCTCCGCGCTTGCAACCCTTATATTGGGATAATCTTCTGATAAAATCTCTAACAGTCTTTTGTCTTCCATAATAACCTCCGCGATTTGTTATTCCGCTTTCAAAACGTCTTTGCCCGTGCAGGCTTTACAGCCATCGGGTATGCATCATTTCATCTTGTCGACTTTCTCTTTCAGCTGTTCAAGATCGTAAGGCGTTTCCTGATATACATAGTAGTTGAGCCAGTTGCTGAACAGCAGCGACGTATGGCCTCTCCACCTGTACAGTATCTCCTTCTCAGGATCGTCATCTCTGAAATAGTTCTCAGGCACGTTTATAGGAAGTCCCGCCTTAACATCTCTGAAGTATTCGGTAGCCAGTGTCTCTTTGTCGTACTCCTGATGTCCGGTAACGAATATCTGCCTGCCGTTGTCTGTTGCTATGATATGCGGGCCGGCTTTTTCCGATTCAACTATTATCCTGAGTTCCGGATGTTTGAGTATGTCTTCCTTCCGCACTTCTGTGTGTCTGGAATGGGGAGCGAAGAAAATCTCGTCGAATCCTCTTACAAGCGGACTGTGCGGTCTGACCACTCTCTGTTCGAACACCCCGAACATTTTCTCTTTAAGGTCATACTTCGGTATGCCGTAGTGGTAGTAAAGCCCGGCCTGGGCGCCCCAGCAGATATGCATGGTGCTGTAAACATTGTGCCGCGTGAAGTCGAACAGCTCGCACAGTTCGTCCCAGTAGTCCACGTCTTCGAAAGGCATCTGTTCTACGGGAGCACCGGTTATTATCATCCCGTCATATTTGAACCCCTTGATCTCCTCAAGAGTCTTGTAGAAAGAATCCATATGATCCTGGGAAACGTTCGAAGGTTCATGGGAATCCATCTTGACAAGAGTAAGTTCCACCTGCAGAGGTGAATTTGCAAGCACTCTTGCAAGTTGTGTCTCCGTTGCGATCTTCGTCGGCATCAGATTGACCATGACGATCTTAAGAGGACGTATGTCCTGTGTCACAGCACGTCCGTGCTCCATTGTAAAAATGTTTTCCTTCTGCAGAGTCTCTGCTGCCGGAAGTTTGTCCGGTATAATAAGCGGCATATATATATTCTCCTATGTTGATTATTTACTCACCTACGGACTGGAGATACTTCTCCCGTCCTATCTTGTAAAGGTCGTTTCCCTGGGGATCTATCACTACAGTCACCGGCATTTCTTTGACGGTAAGTTTGCGGATAGCTTCAGCGCCGAGATCCTCAAAAGCGATCACTTCAGAATCTATCACGCACTTCGCGATAAGTGCGCCTGCTCCTCCTATGGCTGCAAAGTAAACCGCATTGTTTCTTACTACAGCGTCCCATACTGAAGGACTCCTTTCGCCCTTCCCTATCATGGCCGCCTGACCCATGTCCAGAAGCTGCGGAGCATAGGCATCCATCCTGTAACTGGTAGTGGGGCCTGCGGAGCCGATGGGCATGCCTGGTTTTGCAGGCGAAGGCCCGACATAATATATGATCGAATCTTCTATCTTGAACGGCAGTTCTTCGCCCTTATCTATCATATCGATGAGACGGGCATGAGCTGCGTCTCTGGCGGTGTATATGGTGCCTGTGATAAGCACAGTATCCCCTGCCCGAAGATCCTTTAGTTTATCTTTTGTGAATGGAAACAACAGTGTTTTTTCCATGGAATGTTCCTTCCTGTTTATTTCATTATGTGAAACGCACTTCACGTATGCTTTCTAAAGTATCCTTTCGCC
>JAFYIC010000112.1 GCA_017538845.1 Bacillota bacterium
CTGGCTACAGAAGGAATGGGACATCCGTCCATGTTCAACTGCGAGAGTCTCTACGACATGCTCGAGCACAGGGCTGCGGGACTTGAAGGACACAGCAACTACTCCAGAAAACAGATCCTGAAGTACGGCTCACCGATCGGATGCGTAGAGCCGGGCGCTGAAGGACTTCAGTACGGACATACAGACTCCGGTATCGTAAACGTTGCCAACTGCCTGTTCTGCGCGGTTACCAACGGAATCAAGGCCAACGGAGTTGACGGAGGCTTCTGCGGAGAGCTGGTTACTTACGAAAGCGGCGCTCCGGAGACTCTGGATACATTCGACAAATTCTATGCGGCAGTAAAGGGCCAGGTAGAATTCGCTATCAAGGAATGCCACTCGGCACTGGTAGTCTGCGAGAAACTTCTTGCGGAGCAGTTCAACCTCCCGACCTTCACCATGCTGCTTGAAGGAGCCATCGAAAAGGGTATTGACGCCACAGCAGGCGGCGCCCTCGTAAACGTAGGCCCGACAATGAACATGGTAGGCTTCGGAACTATGGTTGACAGTGTTTCAGCCATCAAAAAAGTGGTATATGATGATAAGGAAGCCACATTATCGGATGTAAGGGATGCAATAATGGCCAACTTCGAAGGTTACGAAGACCTGCAGGCTAAACTGAAGGCTGCACCGAAGTACGGCAATGACGATGATTATGTTGACGATATGGCTGCAGATCTCTGGAAGCACTTTGCTACAGTATCAGCCGGTCTGAAGATGTACAGAGCCGGTCAGTACTGCGACGCAGCTATCCAGATGGTACAGTCCAACGTAGGAATGGGCGCTATGACAGGCGCTACTCCGAACGGACGTCTCGCAGGCACACCGATATCCGATACGATGTCAGCAACTCAGCAGGCAGATACACACGGACCTACGGCAGCTGCCAGAAGTTACGGAAAACTTGATTACTCCGCATACTCCAACGGTACACTGCTCAACATGTGGATCAGCCGTTCAGAACTTGTTGAATGATCAGGTAAGGAGGAACAAAATGAATATCAGAGAAACAGGACTCAATTGCCCGGAGGCAACATACGAGGCTCCGGCATATAAAGAAGCCGGAATGAAGAACTTCGCTAATCTCGTGCGCACCATGCTGAACGACTACGGCGTATATCACGTACAGTTCAACACCATCAATAAGGAGACTCTTGTTGACGCAAAAGCTCATCCGGAGAATTATCCAACGCTGATGGTACGTGTTGCAGGATACAGCGTATACTTCACAGACATCGGCGAGCGTGTTCAGGACGATATTATTTCAAGAACAGAGCATACTTTTTAGGTAACAGCCGGATAAATAACTTCCAGGATTCAGTGCGGGCTTTGTCCGCACTGAATTTACAGAGGGGAGAATAATGGAAAAGAAAGCAGTTATTTTTGACATAGGAAGGTTCAGAAATACAGACGGACCGGGAATAAGGACTATAATATTCTTCAAAGGCTGCCCCCTGCGCTGCCAGTGGTGCAGCAATCCCTTCGGGCTGAGCGTACAGCCCCAGCTTGCCGTCAATCTTGAAAAGTGCACGGCCTGCGGAAAGTGCACACAGGTATGCCCAAGCGGCGTCAATGAGATCAGGGACGGAAAGCTTCACGTAGATTTTTCTAAATGTAATACCTGCGGCGCCTGCATAATACCATGTCCTGCGGGCTGCAGGAAAATAACGGGCGAAGAGTATACTGCCCGCGAATTGTTTGAGGAGGCCAGAAAGGACTCCGCTTTTTCGCGCAGAGACAACGGAGGAGTCACTCTTTCGGGAGGAGAGATCCTTGCCCAGTACGAGGTGGCATCTGAAGTACTCCGTCTGTGCAGACAATCCTACATGAACACCTGCATAGAAACTTCGGCATACGGCAAATGGGAGCATCTGGAACAGATAGCTCAGTATTGTAATGTGATCTTCGTTGATCTGAAGCACATTGACAGCGCAAAACACAAAGAGATCACAGGCGTTCCCAACGAGCTGATTCTGGAGAACATACAGAAGCTTGCGGAATATGCCGTTGAGAAAAACATACAGCTGATAATAAGGAGACCGATAATACCCGGGTACAACGATGAAGACGAAGCCACCATAGGCGCGGCGGAGTTCATCGCCAAACTGCCGGGTAACCCGGAGATAAATATAATTCCTTACCACAATCTTGGCGAGAACAAGTACGGCATGATAGGCGAGGAATACATACCCAAGGATCTTTCCATGCTTGGAAAGAAGGACGATATAATCGTAAGAGTCAAAGAACTTACGGAAAAACATGCGCCGGACTGCAGGGTAAGCGTCGGCGGAGAAGCTATTGATCTGGACAAGAAGTAACTCGTACGAGAGGGATTGATTATGGCTGCAAAAGACATGTTTACAGGCGCCAAGTGGGGCCTGAGCATACGTGACGGGCAGAGCGCCCAGGTAGGGAGTACTCCCCGTATACAGGCGCTCAACGGCATGATGCATGCAGAGAGGCCCAACTGCGACATATTCAGGGCGAAAGTGCTCACTGAAGTCTACAGACAGACGGAGGGAGAGCCTGCCATGCGCCGCAGGTACAAGGCTTCGGCGGAACTGTACAGACGGTTCAAACCTGTGATATACGATCATGAAAGGCTGGCGGGATGGCCGGCGTCCAGGATAAGAGGCGTGCAGCTGGCTATAGATATGCATGCTCACTGGCTGGAAAATGAGATCGACCAGATCAGGACCCGTGAGTACGACCCATTCGAGATATCAGACGAGGATCTGAAAGAACTCAAGGAAGACTTCATACCCTACTGGAAAGACAAGACGCCGGCTTCACTGTGGGCCAAGTATCTGCCGGAAGACGAGATACACAGATCCCAGGAAGGCGGATTTGCCGACGTCATAAACTACGTGGCGTCACATGGCTCTCATTTCCTGCCCGATTACCCGTATCTTATGGAACATGGGCTTAAAGGGCAGTATGAAACGGCGAAAAAATGTCTGGAGGAACTGGATCCCGACGATCCGGACTCCATCGATAAGAATGAATTCTATACAGGACTTCTGGAAGTCCTGCTTGGCATAAAAGAACTGGCCGAGAACTATTCGGATCTGGCACGGAAAATGGCGGGGACGGAAGACGATCCCGAACGGAAACAGGAACTGCTGAAAATGGCTGACTGCATGAAACACGTGCCCTGGAACCCGCCCCGCAATTTCTACGAGGCGATAGAGATCGTGTGGTTCGTGCTCTGCATACTCTTCATAGAAGGCGCAGGACCGTCGGTAACCTACGGAAGATTCGACCAGTACATGTACCCCTTCTACAAACAGGGGATCGAAGACGGCTCGCTCACTCCTGAGCTTGCCATGGAATACATTGAAGAACTATATATCAAAACTACCGCCAATCCATGGCTTCTGGCCACGGATCTGGCCTACTATTTCGGAGGATATTTCAGATATCCTCATCTTGACGTCGGAGGACTGGACAAGAACCGGCGCGATGCGTCCAACGAGCTTTCATATCTCTGCCTGAGGGCTATGAGATACGTTAAGACCACGGCGCCCAGCGTCAGTCTGCTTCTCCATCAGAAGACGCCGGACGATCTGCTCATCGAAGCCTGCAAGCTTTCAGCTGAAGGCATGGGACATCCATCCTTCTTCAATATGGATACTCTGGTGAGCATACTGGAAGCGAGAGCCGGCGGTCTGCAGGGCAGGAGCCCTTACTCGGTGGATCAGATACTGGAGTGGGGTTCACCTATAGGATGTGTTGAGCCGGGCGTTATGGGACAGCAGTACGGACACACGGACTCATGCATGATCAACGTGGCTTACGCGCCTACGCTGGTGCTGACCCATGGTATCAAGCCGGACAACGTGGACGGCTGGGGATGCGGCGAGCGGCTGTCCTACGACAACGGATTCATTTCCCAGTACACTACTTTCGAAAAATTCTACAAGGCGGTAAAAGATCAGATAGAATTTGCCATAAAGGAAGCTCACAGAGACTCGGTAATAGTGGAGAAAATATTTGCGGAACAGTTCCAGCTGCCTACGTACACGCTTCTGCTGCGTGGCGCGGTGGAAAGAGGCGTTGACGCCGCTTCCGGAGGAGCTCTCTGCAACATAGGACCTACTATCCAGTCGGTGGGATTTGGTACGCTGGTGGATTCCATAACGGCGACGAAGAAAGTCATATATGATGACAAAGAAGCAACCATCGAAGAACTCGCGGAAGCGCTGAGCAGCAACTTCGTCGGGTACGAGGACCTGAGACAGAAGCTGGAAGCAGCGCCCAAGTACGGCAACGATGATGATTATGCCGACGACATAGCCATGGACGTGTGGAAGTTTTTCGCCAATACCGTACGAAGCCTGAAGAACTACAGGGGCGGATATATAGATCCGGCCGTGCAGATGGTACAGGCCCACGTGGGATTCGGCGCAAAGACAGGGGCCACGGCCAACGGAAGATATGCGGGCAGACCCCTTTCGGATACTATGGCCGCCACACAGCAGGAAGACAAGAGCGGCATAATGGCCGCCATAAGGAGTTACAGCAAAATGGACTATCCGGCATATACCAACGGCACAGTACTGGATATGTGGATAAAGGGATCGGATCTCATCAACAAGTAGAAAAGAGGACAAGATGGAACTGAAACTCAATACGCCTTTGGGCACGTATACGGAACCGGAATACAAAGAAGAAGGCATACAGCAGATGGCCAGATTCATAAGGACCATGCTCAATGACTACGGCATATACAACGTGCAGTTCAATACCGTGGATAAAGATGTTCTCATTGAAGCCAAAAGCAATCCGGAGAAATATCCGACTCTGATGGTAAGGACATCCGGGTACAGCGCATACTGGACCGATTTGGGTGAACGTGTGCAGAACGACATAATCAACAGGACCGAACACAATCTTTAAACCATCAGAACAGGAAGTGTGATATGCAAGTCAAAGATCTAATGCACCCGGTCAAAGACCGCGGGATAGTGCAGGGAGGTATCTCGGGCACTGAAAACGTCTATCTGCTTGATCTGGATATGATACAGGGCAAGCAGCCGCTTATAGAAGTGACAGACGAATACAACAGAAAAATAGGCGAAGTGCCCCGGACCGTGATCGAGGAGATACTTAAGATGCGTCCTGCGGAATGTATCGGCGAAATGCTGGGCTGTATAGAGGCCGGTATAGCGGGTGTGGATCCGGATTGTGTCATATTCTACGCCAACGATATGTTCATTGAGCAGATGGAAATACCTCTGCGGCAGCTTATCGGCAGACGCATAGATGAATTCATGCCGGCCAACGCGATCAAGATGTGTCTTGCCACCGGCGAGAAGATCGTTCTCAAAGAGGGCGCCAAAGGAGGCAGGGACGCGGTCATTTACCCGCTGAAGAGCAATGAGGGCGAGATCATCGGCGCCATGTCGATCCAGTTCAATATAAATTCGGGCAACGATGCTGCGAGATACACCAACGCCATATATGAAGAAGTAAAAGACAGGTATCTCTTCGAAGAGACCGAAGACGATGACCTGAGCGGAAACAGGATACTCGGACAGAGCGAAGCTTTTCTCGGCATGCTCCGTAAGGCAGCGGTAGTCGCCGGGACGGACGTGGAGATAATGCTGAGAGGCGACAGCGGAACGGGTAAGGAAGTAATCGCCAGATACATACATCAGAAAAGCGACAGAGCTGACAAGCCCTTCGTGGCGGTCAACTGCGCGGCCATACCGGAGAATCTTCTTGAAAGCGAACTCTTCGGGTATGAGGGCGGCGCTTTTACGGGCGCGAAATCAGAAGGAAAGACCGGCAGGTTCGAACAGGCTGAAGGCGGCACCCTTTTCCTTGACGAGATAGGCGATATGCCCCTTACCATGCAGACGAAACTGCTCCGCGCCATACAGGAAAAAGAAATAGAAAAAGTCGGCAGCGAAAAGAAGATAACCGTCAACGTAAGGCTTATATCGGCCACTAACAGGCCTTTGGAGGAAATGATCGCCAACAAGGAATTCAGAGACGATCTTTACTACAGACTGAACACGGTGGAACTGATCATCCCGGCGCTGAAAGACAGACGCGAGGATCTTCCGCTTTTCCTCAACTATTTCCTCAAACTGTTCAACGAAAAGTACAACAAGAAC
>JAFYIC010000113.1 GCA_017538845.1 Bacillota bacterium
TGAACCATGCCGGCGGCTGTGTGAAATTCTGCTCGGACACCAGGTCGACCAGTTCAGGTCTGTCGCCCTTCTCAAGATGCGGCAGTATGCTGTCTTTGTCGCTGTCCTTGTCCGGTGAATAGACTCTCAGAAAACCGTCGAAGAGTATCTTCGAACCGGTAGCTCTGAATGTATAGTCCCCGTTCTTTATATCGGCGGAAACGCTCTTGTACATAGCTCCGCTCATCTGGCTTGCCATGAATCTGGACCAGATCAGGTTGTACAGTTTGTACTGGTCGTTGGTCAGGGATGCCTTTATATCCGAAGGCACCAGCGCCGCGTTACTCGGCCTTATGGCCTCATGAGCGTCCTGTGACTGGTTCTTTTTATTGGAATAGAAATTGTTCGCCGCGTACTTTTCCCCGAACTTTTCGGTTATGAATGCCTTGGCTGCGGCTCTCGCCTCATCAGATATCCTGACAGAATCTGTTCTGATATATGAAACGAGACCGATAGTGCCCTGTCCTTTTACTTCAACGCCTTCGTAAAGCTGCTGGGCTATGTTCATCGTCTTCTTTGTCGGGAATCCCAGCTTGTTGGCAGCTTCCTGCTGCAGGCTGCTTGTGGTGAACGGCGGATACGGTTTTCTCAGGCGGTCTTTTTCCGCCACATCTGTAACCGTATATCCCTTCTCATCCAGTTCCGATATGACCTTATCGGACTCTTCTTTTGTTTTTATGGTGATCTTCCTGCCGTTCTTTTCCGCCAGTTTCGCTTCGAATTCCTTGTCTTTCTTAAGTCTGACCGTCATAGTCCAGTATTCCTCAGGAACGAAGGCTCTGCGCTCACGCTCTCTATCGCAGATTGTTTTCAGCGCCGCAGACTGTACACGTCCGGCAGAAAGCCCTCTCTTTATCTTTCTCCAGAGCAGCGGGCTTATCTCATATCCCACCAGTCTGTCCAGAACTCTTCTGGCCTGCTGGGCGTCCACCAGTTTCAGATCGATGGGTCTTGGATTTTTTACTGATTCCTTTATGGCTTTCTTGGTTATTTCATTGAAAACTATCCTGCAGGGTTCTTTTTCATCGATGTCCAGGATGTGGGCGATATGCCAGGAAATGGCTTCTCCTTCACGGTCCGGGTCAGTTGCAAGCAGGACTTTGGAAGCGTTCTTTGCTTCCTTCTTGAGTTCTTTTATTACGTCGCCTTTGCCCCTTATGTTTATGTACTGGGGCTCAAAGTCGTTTGCCTTATCGACTCCCAGCTTGCTCTTGGGCAGGTCTCTCACGTGTCCAACCGATGCGACTACCCTGTAGCTGCTTCCAAGGAACTTGCCTATTGTTTTTGCCTTCGACGGTGATTCCACGATCACTAGCTTCTTCTTGGTTTTAGCCATCTGTATCTCCCTTCAGAGCAAATTTACCATAGTTACTGCCGTCCTTTGCTCTGTATATTTTATATGTGAAACCTTAAAAAAATCTTTAGTCAGCCGTTTCCTCCGACTTACAAATGTTGATTATATTTTCATTTGAAAGATTTTGCAACAAAAAAATTTCTCCTACATATATATACATGTAAAAAACATACCCTTTCCGGCTGCATTTCAGCCGGAGTCCGTGCCCGGAGAAATCATCTTTTTTCCCTTTATTTTTCTGTAAAAACTCTCCCCATATAAACATGCAGGAGCCCCTTCATTTCCAGCACCGTGACGATTCCGTTGACTGTCCGGGGCTCCATGTGAAGCTCCGCGCATATCCTGTCCACGGTCATCTCTCCCCCGTGTGATATCAGCCGGATGATATTTTTTTCGTCTTCACCCAGCTGATCGTACCTTTTATCATCGGAATCATCCCTTCCGGAGTCGAAGCCCATATCTTCAAGCACATCTGTCATAAGCACCAGCGGTACGGCTCCGTCACGTATCAGTTTGTTGGATCCGAAACTGCTGACTCTGTCTATGTTTCCGGGAACCGCATACACGGTCCTGCCCTGTTCCGCCGCCAGTTCGGCAGTTATCAGTGAACCGCTGTGGATGCCCGCCTCCACCACGACAGTTGCCCTGCAAAGGCCACTGATGATCCTGTTCCTCCGGGGGAACATATACTTTGCAGCTTTCGTTCCCGGCGGATATTCCGAAAGCAAAAGACCGGATGCTCTGACTTTTTCCCAGAGTTTCAGATTTGAGGCAGGATAACATACGTCTATGCCGCATCCCATTACCGCTATGGCGCCCCCCTCACCTTCCAGGGCTCCCCTGTGGGAAGCTGAATCCACGCCCCGGGCCAGCCCGCTCACCACGGCGACTCCGGCTTCCGAAAGGATCTTCCCCAGTTTCATGGCGGTCCGCTCCCCGTACTCTGTGACTTTGCGGGAGCCCACCACCGCAATAGTTTCTTTTTTCAGAAGAGCCGTGTTTCCCAGGCAGTAAAGTCTCCCGGGAGGATCCGGTATTTCCCTGAGCAGGTCAGGATATTCCCTGTCATCTATATCAAGGCACTTTATCCCTGTGCCGCTTTTATCCTTTTCTCTCATCTCCATGTCCTTTGCCCTTGTCATCTGTTGAAAATGCCGTCGATCCCCCTGTATTGAAGCGCCTCTGCTATGTGGCAAGTCTTTATGTCTTTCTCTCCTGCCAGATCCGCTATGGTCCTGCTTATCTTTATTATCTTATGGAACACTCTCATGCTCAGCCCCAGAGACTTATATGCTTCCGACATGAAACGGCTTTCTTCACTTCCGAGAACACAGTACCTCTTCAGCTGAGCCGGCGTAAGCTCACCGTTGAGACAGGATCCCTGCCTTTCGTACTGGATCTTTCTTGCTTCAGTGACCATCTTTTTCATTTCCGGAGTCGAA
>JAFYIC010000114.1 GCA_017538845.1 Bacillota bacterium
AGTTATATAAACGGCACCAACGTTTACTTCGTTTACTACTACAACGTTGTGGACTGCAAGCCGGAGGATGAGATAAACAAGTATCACAACCTGATCAACAGGATCATCTGTGAAGAGGCCGTGCGGTTCGGCGGATCGATCTCACACCATCACGGACTGGGCAAAGCCAGAGCCCACATGGTTTGGGATGAATACGGCAGCTCCTTCTACATGCTGGAGACTCTGAAGAGGGCTTTCGACCCGAAGGGCATCATGAACGCCGGAACACTGATTCCGATAAAGCACAACGAAAAAGATCCTTGGAATTTTTAAAGAATGATGCGTATACTCAACTGTTTTAAAAATACACATGACCCGGATATGATGTCGGAGGCCGACTGGCTCTCCGGCATTTCCAATGGAGTTTTTGATTTCGCCGGTATCATAAGCCAGGTGGATCCCTGCAGCGAAAGCGGGCTGGAGCTGACCTTGCGCGCGGCTGAGCGTGAAAGGGAGGAAGTTTCTCTTACTGCGCTCACTTTTGGCGGGGCTTTATCGGATAAGACTCTGCGGACTTTGTATGCCCTGGGATTTGACGAGTGCGTGAGGATAGACGGTCAGCCGGATCCTTTCTTCCCGGAAAAGACGGCAAAAACCATCGCCGGTATCTGTGAAGAGGGACAGGGCTTTGACCTTATCGTTCTGGGTGCCCAGAGCCAGGACGGAAACAATAAAAAGACAGCGTATCTGCTGGCTGAATATCTGGGCATGCCTTTCGCGGGCAACGTGACGGAGTATTATCCGGCTGAAGGAAACAGGATAAAGGTGACCAGAGAAGTGCCTGAAGGCATCTGCGAAGAGACTCTTGATCTGCCGCTGGTAATTTCGGTGGGAGACGTCCCGGAGACTCTTCTCAGGGTACCGACACTGATGCAGAGAAAGGCGGCCGCCGGCCGGGAGATAACGGTGGTGTCTTTTGATAAGGAATCCGCTGCGGCGCCTTTTGACGTGCAAACCGCAGCCGAATGCCCGGCTATAGAAGTTGAAGGTTTTGAGTATGTAGATCAGAACCGGAACGGAGAACTGATCGCAGGCGACAGCCCGGAGGAGATCGCGCAGATATTGTACGAACGGTTCATAGGGAGGCAGATATGACAGATCACAGGACAGAAAAAAGTGCATATCATGTCGTGATCTGCGCAGCGCCGACATTGTTCAGACGGTCCTGCCGCATTATGGCCGGATTTATAAAGGAAAACGGACTCGATCCGGCGAAGGGAACGACCCTGCTGATCGGGAAAGAGCTTCCGGAGAATGCGGAAGAACTGCTGCCCACGAAGAGTGGCGCTTTTCTGAAGGCAGACTGCGGTAGGGCGGAAGAAGTGCTGAAATCCGTAGCGCCATTGTGCCGTGAACAGCTGATACTTTTCGCACCGGACTCTTTCTGCGAGGAACTTGCGGTACGGCTGTCGGTACGCCTGGGCGGAACGTCCATGACGGACGCTCTTGGCATATTCGCTGAAGACGGGGCGGTACGCATTGAAAGAAGAATATACGGAGGCCACCTGACGGGGACGTTTCTCCTGAAGAAAGGGCCGTTTCTCATAAGCCTGAGCAGGAGCCTTGACGAGGCAGACCCTGTATCGGGAGAGATCGAAGAGACTGTCACAGCAGAACAAGTGAAAGAAAGTGACAGGAAGATCACACCGGTACCGGCAGGATCGGATCTTGAAGAGGCTAAGACGGTAGTCATTGGAGGCCGCGGCTTGCGGAGCCGAGACGGAGCCGAGCGATTGGCAGAGATGGCATCAAAGATGGGCGCAGCAGTCGGAGGATCCAGACCGGTGATCATGAATGCGTGGATGAAGCGGGAAAAACTCGTTGGCGTCAGCGGCGCCATGATACATCCCGAATTGTGTATAGTATGCGGAGCAAGCGGCTCACCGGCATTTTACGAAGGGATCAGGAGAAGCAAAACGATCCTGGCGGTAAATACGGACGAGCGCGCGCCTATAATGAAGAAAGCAGACGCCTGCGTCTGCGCCGACTGGCAGGAAGTGATGAAAGCACTGACTGGTCTTATAGCAAAGGAGCGGTGAAGACATGAAAAAGAAGATTTGTTTGTGTTTGATGGTTTTGGCATTGGCGGCTCTGAGCCTTGCAGGGTGTTCGACCCTTGACTATTCATACGAGAACGCCGACAAGTATACGGCCGGCGACAAAGTGATCGCGGACAAAATCGACAAGATCGATTTGGACTACGTGGCCGGGAACGTTGATATAACCGCGGCAGTGGGGAATGCGATTTCGGTAAAAGAGACTGCCAACAGGGAGCTTGAAGAAAAGGAAATGGTCCACACTTGGGTGGACGGAACGACGTTGCGCATAAAGTACTGCGCTTCGGATTGCGGAATGTCCGTCGAGGATCTGGAAAAGAATCTGACGCTGGCTGTTCCGAAGAACATCGGGCTTGATGAGATGAAACTGGATCTGGCCGCAGGAGACCTGAAAGCAGATCTGGGGAAAATAGGCAAGTTCAAACTTGACGCAGCTGCAGGGGATCTGGATGTCACTGCTGCAGGAGTTAAAGTGTTCGACGTGGATGCGGCGGCAGGCAACTGCACCTTTGACTTTGCCAAAGCACCCGGGAAGACATCCATTGACGCGGCCGCGGGAGACATCAAGATAAAACTGCCTAAGGACTGCGATCTTACCCTGAAGATCGATATGGCAGCCGGCGACTTAAACTTCGATCTGCCCTTTAAGAAGAAGGACAAGGCATATGTTTGCGGAAACGGCTCCAGCGTGATGAGTATAGACTGCGCAGCAGGAGATATAAATATCACCGGCAGATAGTGCCACGATCCGGCGGCGCACGAAAGGTTATTTCGGCAAACCCACAACTTTTAATCCCTATTTCATATATAAAAATTGCGCTTAAATTTTCAACGATTGAGAGCTCTGATAATTGCGAATCAGGGCTCTTTTTTACTATTTTCGACAAAAGGGGCAAACCAAGGGCTTGAGAACCCACAACTTTTAATCCTTATTTCATATATAAAAATTGCGCTTAAATTTTCAACAATCGTGCAGAGGATGCAATAAAGAATACAACGATTCCGGAAAAAGGAAACGTTTATCCGCGAAGACAGAAGGGCGCGACATACTGTAAAGCAAATGAAAGAAATTATATAGAAAATACTTTAATAATATCGAATAATATATTGAATTTGAGAAGAAAATGATATACAATTGCTTTACGAAAGGAGTGATTCTTGTGGCACAGTCAATGGTCAATTTCAGAATGGACGAAAAACTAAAAAAGGAAATGGAAGCCACCTGTAAGAGCATGGGATTATCCATGACCTCTGCTTTTACGTTGTTCGCGAAAAAAGTCACTCAGGAACAGAAGATCCCCTTTGAGATAATGGCGGATTCATATTATCGCGACCGGAATGAGGGTGAAGATAAATGAGACCCGCGGTAAAGCATGCCCGGAAAGCACGCTTGAAAGGAAAAAGCAAGGAAAGGGCCCGGAGGTGAGTACGGTCTGCGCAGAAGCGGACCGGCGCTGTGATAAAGCAACCAATATGCACTTATTTATATAAATGAAAGGAGTTACTAATGAAACTGGAGAAAGAAAGACTGACGATAGTGAGCCCGGAGGAGCAGCGGACCAAGTGGTTCGACATAGCTTTCATCTGGTTCTGCGCTAACGTCGCCGTACCGAGGTTAATGATCGGAGGCTCGCTCATGGAGATGGGCTTCTGGAAGATGCTGCTCATGATCACCGTGGGCAACCTGATCATCTTCCTGCCGCTGCTGGCGCTGGGAGACATAGGCTACAGAGTCAAGATACCGACAATGGCAGCCACCAGGTTCACCTTCGGAGTGAAAGGCTCGTATCTGCCGTCCATTGCAAACGGCATACAGCTCCTGGGCTGGGCAGCTAACGTTACGGTAATATGCGGTTCATCCATCGACGCGATCGTAGCCGCAATGACGGGATTCGAGTGCCTGCCGCTGTGGATCATAGTTACCGCGGTGGCTCAGCTGATAATCACCGCCTTCGGATTCAGATCCATCACATGGCTGCAGAGGATATCCGTTCCTCTTCTGATACTGCTGAGTATCGTTACGGTAGTTATCGTATTCAAGAACTTCGGAGCATCCCAGATAACATCATACAGTCCGGCAGCGCCGCTGGGAGTCATGATAGGCGTGGACATCATAGCAGCCAACGCTTTCGCATGGGGCCCGATGGTATGCGATTACACCAGATACGCAAAATCAGGAAAGGGCGCAGGATTCGGAACACTTATCGGATCGCTTCTCGGAGCTGCATGCTTCATGTTCGTTGGAGCTATCTCATACGTTGCAACAGGCAGCCCGAACCCGGTAGACTTCCTGCTCTCACAGGGACTGGGAATACCGGCGCTCCTGATAATCGTACTTTCCAGTCTGACCACCAACGTAGTAAACCTCTACTCATCCGGAATCTCCTTCGTGAATGTATTCTCGAAGACTGAACCGTGGAAGATCATCGTTCCACTTGGCATTATAGTCGGACTCATCGCTATAATCCCGAACCTGATCGGACACTTCATCACATTCCTCACAATAGTAGGAGCCATCTTCGTACCGCTCATCGCGATAATGCTGGTAGACTTCTACATCGTGAAGAAAAAGAAGGTACAGGCAGAGGATCTGCTGGTGGAAGACAGCTCATCCAAGTACTGGTTCAAGGGCGGATTCAACTGGCCGGCTCTCATCGTATGGTTCATCGGAATCGCTATCTACAACGTATTCTCATATGCATGGACCGCGATAGGCGCATGCGTGCCGACGTTCATCATCATATGCATACTCTACCTGATAGTTGGAAACGCAGGTAAAAAGGAAGCATAGTAAAGTTTTCAAAAGCAGAAAAAGGTGAGCTTAATGAAAAAACTCCTTATAAAAAACTGCAGACTGAGGAGCGGGGATCTGAAGGACATCCTGATCAGTGACGGGAAGTTCGAAAAGATCGCCGATACGATCGACGCGGCCGGCAGCGCCGCCGAAGACGTGGAAGTCATCGACGCGGGAGGCAACCTTGTTACTCCGCCTTTCTGCGACGCCCATCTCCACCTGGACGCCACCCTAAGTGTGGGCAAGCCCAGATATAACATGAGCGGCACGCTTATGGAAGGAATCCAGATATGGGACGAGCGCAAAGTAGGGCTTTCCAAAGAGATAATCAAGAAGAACGCCACCGACGTTATCGAGTGGGAAGTGGCCAACGGATCCACTTTCCTCCGTACCCACGTGGACTCCACCGATACCACGGGAGTGGTGGTGGACGCCCTGCTGGAAGTGCGTGATGAAGTCAAAGACATCGCGGATCTACAGATCGTGGCGTTTCCTCAGGACTGTATATATACGTCGGATGACGGCGAGAAGATGCTTGAAGAGGCTCTGGAAAAAGGGTGTGACGTGGTCGGGGGACTTCCGTATTTCGAATACAGCCCCATAGACGGCTACAATGACCTGAAGTTCGTTTTCGACATGGCGGAAAAATACGACCGCCTGGTAGACGTGCACTGTGACGAGTGTTCGGACGATCAGTCCAGATACGTGGAGTACATGGCCAGGGAGACCATAGTAAGAGGTCTTGAAGGAAGAGTTGCAGCAAGCCATACCACGGCAATGCACAACTACGATAACGAATACGCGGCCAAGGTCATCAGCAACATCAAACGGGCAGACATGACCATCATCACCAATCCTTTCGCCAATGCCAATCTGCAGAACAGGCGTGACGGATATCCTAGAAGAAGAGGCCACACGAGAGTCGATGAACTTCTCGAAGCGGGCGTCAACATATGCATAGGAAGCGACGATATAATGGACCCGTGGTATCCCATGGGAAAAGGCTCGCCGCTGGCAGGAGCCAATCTTCTCCTGAACTATGCGCAGATCTCGGGATACGCCCAGATACCGCTGCTGATCGACATGATAACCGAAAATCCGGCGAAGACCATGCACATTGACGGCTATGGCATAGCCGAGGGCAATCCGGCCAACATGGTCATCCTGGATGTGGACAGTGAATTCGACGCCGTAAGGCTCACCGCCGAGGCTCTCTACGTTATAAGAAAGGGCAGGGTCATCTCCAGGACCGTGCCTGCGAAGAGAGAGCTTATGCGCGGAGACGAGAAACACGATATAGATTTCAAAGTGACGCCTGAGAATAAATGACGGCCGCCGCCGGCAGAACGCTCGGCAGCGGAAAGCCGGCGGAAGCAGAAAAGGAGAGAAAAATGAGCAGATTTGACGACAACAGAAGCAAGAAGATAATCTTCGTTTCAAGCTGCCTCCTGAACACCAACAATAAGGTAAGAGGACTGGCAAGATATCCGGGAATGTGCAAGGAAGTGTTCGACACGCTCCACAGACATGACCTGGGCATACAGCAGATGGACTGCCCGGAGACTCTGTACATCGGCATCAACAGATGGTGGTACACCAAGAATCTCTATGACAACCACGGGTTCAGGACCCACTGCAGAGAGTGCGCCGAGAGAGTCGTAACGTACATGGAAGAGTACAAGAGAGCGGGATATAAGACAGTCGGAGTACTCAGCTGCGACGGCTCGCCCACCTGCGGAGTTTCCATCACCAGTTACGATGAGAACTGGGGAGGATCCCCGGTGGATCTTGAGTACAACGATGCCATCATCGAAGGACAGGGGGTTTATATAGAAGAACTTCAGAAGGCCATCGAAGACAGAGGCCTGGAGGTGCCGCCTTTCTACGGGCTGGCCCTGGATGACGAGTCGGTGGACATGGACAAGATACTATCCGATTTCGAAGATTTCATAGTAAGCATTTGCTAGACTGCCAAAGGGCAGTCTTGCTTTTTCCGGGAAGCGGACGAGGCGTGCCGTTTTTGTCATTGCCCATGGTCAAAACGAGCCACAAATGGCACAAAATGAACGTTTTTCAACATTTTGCGAAATCAAAAAT
>JAFYIC010000115.1 GCA_017538845.1 Bacillota bacterium
AACTACATCCGCGTATACCGGGCCGGGAGGAATCTCCCGGAACCCGTCTTTGTCAATTGGAGCGGAAGACGAGATTCGAACTCGCGACCCTCGCCTTGGCAAGGCGATGCTCTACCCCTGAGCCACTTCCGCATGTTATTGGTGGAGGAGAGTGGATTTGAACCACTGAAAGCTAAGCTAACGGATTTACAGTCCGCCCCCTTTGGCCACTCGGGAACTCCTCCTTGTAATGGAGCTGGCAGAGGGACTTGAACCCCCGACCTGCTGATTACAAATCAGCTGCTCTACCAACTGAGCTATGCCAGCATAATTGGCGATCCGGATCGGGCTCGAACCGACGACCTCCAGCGTGACAGGCTGGCATTCTAACCAACTGAACTACCGGACCGCACACTGTATGGTGTTATGTGGTGGGCGCTATAGGGCTCGAACCTATGACCCCCTGCTTGTAAGGCAGGTGCTCTCCCAGCTGAGCTAAGCGCCCGTCGCGAGCCGTGACCTTCGCACTGTTTAGTGCGCAGCAAAACTCCGCCAAAATGTCTCGGCACAGTTATTGATTTTATATGAATAGCCCCTGAGTGTCAAGGGATTTTAACACTTTGCGAGTATATTTTTTTCGCCCGTTATGGCCGCTCTGCCGGCTGTCGCGCCGCTTATGAGTTCCTTCACTTTATCAGCATTTTCAACATCTGTAAGCAGGTCTGCCGTAACGCACTCTTCGTATTTCACATCCTCGATGGTGAAGATGCCTTCCTTCTCCAGATTCTGTATTTTTCCCAGGAACGTATAGTCCATTCTGACAGTCAGGCCTGCCATTTCTTTTACTGAGCATATCTCCGCCGCTTCAAGCCCCAGTTTAGCCGAACCGGTATACGCGCGCACCAATCCGCCGGTACCCAGCTTTATGCCCCCGAAATACCTGGTCACTACTATCGCAAGGTTCGTAATGCCCTCTTTCACCAGCATCTGGACTATGGGTGCTCCCGACGTGCCCTGAGGTTCGCCGTCGTCGCTGGCCCACTGTATCTGTGATTTGTCGCCTATGACCATAGCCGGCACATTGTGGGTCGCGTCCTTGTGCTCCGCCCTGATCCGGCTGATGAACTCATCTGCCTCTTCCCTGGTCTCCACAGGGCATACGTGGGCTATGAACCTTGATTTTTCAATGATCTGTTCAGCTTCCGCCTGCTTTTTGACCGTGCGGTAGAGTATCATATCATGCTGCTAGAGAATGAATCTGTCCAGATCCTCCGGATGGATCTTCTCTATGAACTTCTCCTTTACATACTCTCTGTCTATGGTAAAGCTTTCCTGCTCCTCATCCGGCAGATTATATGAGATGTCCTCAAGGAGCTTCTCCAGTATCGTGTGAAGTCTTCTTGCTCCAATGTTCTCTGTCTGCTCGTTCATGAGGAATGCGATGTTCGCTATCTCGTCGATGGCGTCATCTGTGAACGTTATCTTCACTCCCTCTGTCTCCAGAAGAGCTGTGTGCTGTTTCAACAGCGCGTTCTTCGGAACTGTCAGGATCTTGAGGAAAGTATCCTTGTCAAGATTCTCCAGCTCTACTCTGATCGGGAAACGTCCCTGAAGTTCAGGTATCAGGTCTGTCGGCTTTGCCGTATGGAAAGCTCCGGCTCCGATAAAGAGGATATGGTCTGTCTTGACCGGACCGTACTTGGTGTTGATAACGCTTCCTTCAACTATCGGCAGAATATCTCTCTGCACGCCTTCTCTTGAAACGTCCGCGCCGGATCTGTAGCTTGAACCTGACGCTATCTTGTCTATTTCATCGATGAAGATGATACCGTTCTGCTCAGCGTTCTCAAGGGCTTCCTCTTCCACCTGATCCATATCGATAAGGTTCTGAGCCTCTTCCTCACGCAGGAGTTTTCTGGCATCCTTTACTTTTACCTTTCTCTTCTTTTTCTTCTTGGGCATCATGTCGCCGAAGATGTTGCCTATGGCGACCATGCCTTCGTTACCAAGATCCAGGTTGTTCGTCTTCGGAGCTTCCGTGATCTCGATCTCGATGAACTGCTCTTCCAGCTTGCCATCTCTCAGCTGCTGCTTGATCTGTTCACGGGTAAGGTCGTCATCAGAAGCCGGAGGCGCCTCGTTTTCCTGACGTCTCTTTTCCGCCTGCTGTTCTTCATACTGTTCCTTCTGGCTCTTGAATCCGCCGCTGTTCAGTATGAAATCGAACGGGCCTGAAGGTGCTCCGGTGCCTGACGAGCTCTTTCTGTTGGGATCTATCGCTTCCAGGATGCGCTCTTCGGCGATCTTGTCGGCAATATCGTATTTTTCCTGCAGACGCATCTGTTTTGTGATCCTCATGGATGCTTCAACCAGATCTCTTACCATTGAATCCACGTCACGTCCCACATATCCGACTTCCGTGAATTTAGTGGCTTCCACCTTTACGAAAGGCGCGTCCATAAGCTTCGCAAGTCTTCTGGCTATTTCTGTTTTGCCGACTCCGGTAGGTCCCATCATAAGGATGTTCTTAGGGGTTATCTCCTCTCTCATCTCTTCGGAAAGAAGACTTCTCCTGTACCGGTTTCTCAGAGCGATAGCAACAGATTTCTTTGCCTCGTCCTGCCCGATTATATATTTGTCCAACTCCTCAACTATCTCTTTAGGAGTCATCTGATAGAGTTTCTGTGCCATTATGATCCCCCTTAAAGTTTCTCAACTGAAATGTTGTCATTGGTGTAAACGCATATGGAAGACGCGATCCTGAGTGATTCTCTCACGATCTCCTCTGCGCTCATATCGGTATGATTGAAAAGCGCGTTGGCCGCCGCATACGCGTAATTGCCGCCTGAACCGATGGCAACGAAATCCTGGTCCGGCTCGATGACTTCGCCTGTACCTGAAATGATCAGCATGCTCTCTTTGTCCGCCGCGATCATCAGGGCTTCCAGGTTTCTCATCACCTTGTCGGTCCTCCACATCTGCGCCAGCGCCACCGCGGCTCTTTTAAGATTGCCGCCGTGCTCCTCCAGCTTGCTCTCAAACTTTTCCGTAAGGGAAAAAGCATCTGCGACCGATCCCGCAAATCCGCTGATAACTGTGTTCTTGTATATCTTTCTTACTTTCTTTGCTCCGTGTTTCATTATGGCAGTTTCACCCATAGTGACCTGTCCGTCGCCGCCGATGCATATGTCGTCTTCGCCTCTTCTAACTGCCACTATCGTTGTCGCATGAAATTGTCCCATATCATGACCTCCTGTTCATTCAACTAATTCTGTATTATCTGCCTATTCCCTGTATCCGCAGTCCTTGTTGGAGCATGCCAGGGAAGCTTTTTTCGTCGGTTTTTCCACCAGAAGCGACCCGCACTCGGGACACTTCTTGTCCACAGGTTTGTTCCAGTATACCTGTTTGCAGTCGGGATAGCCGCTGCATCCGTAGAACACACGGCCCCTCTTGCTGCGTCTTGCTACTATGTCTTTACCACATACAGGACACTTTACACCGATATCTTCGATTATCGGTTTCGTATTCCTGCATTCGGGATAGCCGCTGCACGCGATGAACCTGCCGAATCTTCCGTTCTTGATGACCATTGGTTTTCCGCATTTCTCGCAGATCTGGTCTGTAGGTTCATCCTCGATCACGACTCTCTCTATTTTCTCATCGGCTGTTTTCAGCTCTTCGCTGAAATCCCCGTAGAAATCTCTGATGATATCCTTCCAGTCGGTCCCCTTCAGTTCCACATCGTCCAGCTTGTCTTCCATGCCGGCTGTGAATCCGATATCGACTATCTCGCGGAAGTATTCTTCCATCATCTCTGTTACCAGCTCACCCAGTTCCGTGGGCTTCAGGCTCTTCTTTTCTCTTTTTATATACTTCCTGTCAAGCAGCGTGTTGACGATAGGCGCGTATGTACTCGGCCTTCCGATGTTCTGCTCTTCCAGGTATTTTACCAGGCTGGCTTCCGTGAACCATGCCGGCGG
>JAFYIC010000003.1 GCA_017538845.1 Bacillota bacterium
CGTATACGGAGGCCATCTGAACAAGGCCATAGTAAGCGGCACCTGCGAGATGGTGATCAGGATCATCAACGGCCGGGTGGAGAGAAAATTCAGCGACGAGATAGGCCTGAACCTGTTTGATTTCAACGACTGATGGCTTTTCGGGAACGGAAGGCCAATGCCCGGAAATACCGGGACATCTGTAATGCAGGAGTTTTTATGATAAACATACTGGACAAACAGACTGCGGATAAGATCGCTGCCGGCGAGGTGGTGGACAGACCTGCATCCGCGGTGAAGGAACTGATCGAAAATTCAATAGACGCTCTTTCCGGTTCTATCACTGTTGAGATAGAAAAGGGCGGAAAGACATATATCCGCGTGACGGATAACGGAAACGGCATTCCCGCAGATGAGATAGAGAAGGCCTTTCTTCGTCATGCAACAAGCAAGATCACTAAGATAGAAGACCTTGATTTCATTGATACTCTGGGCTTCAGAGGAGAAGCGCTGCCAAGCATCGCGGCTGTTTCCAGAGTCGAACTCATATCCAAGACCCGTGATGCGGAAACGGGCAGGAGGGTAGTACTGGAAGGTGGCAAAATAGTGGACAGCGGTCCCGTGGGCTGTGAGAACGGCACCACGATTATAGTAAGGGACCTTTTCTACAACACGCCTGCCAGGCTCAAATTCATGAAGAGCGATAACGCCGAGAGCCGGCAGATCATAGAACTGGTTTCACAGTTGGCAATGGCTTATCCGAACATAAAGTTCAGGCTCATAAACAACAAGAACGTACTGTTTTCAACACGCGGGACGTGTAAGCGGGAAGACAGCATCCTGACCATATACGGCAAAGTGACAGGCAGGGATCTTATATTTTTCAATTCCGGCGCAGCCTTCATGGAAATGGAAGGGTACGTATCCGACCCGGGAGTAAGTTTCCCGACCAGGAAGCAGCAGATATTCTTCGTCAACGGGCGTGTTGTGGAAAGCCCCGTAATATCAAAAGCCGTGGCCAAAGCCTATGAAGAAAGACTTTTCAAGGGAAGATTCCCTGTAGCCTTCCTCTTCATCATGATAGATCCCGCTCAGATCGACGTGAACGTTCATCCCAATAAACGGGAGATAAAGTTCCACGACGAAGAACAGGTGGCTGAATTCATCAGGGATTCGGTCAGGAACGCGCTTCTCAGCAAGGAATCCATACCGGAAATAAAGGCAAAGGACATCTTTACAAAGAAAGAAGAGCCTGAGGATGCTCCTTTGAAAAAGGACGAAAAACAGGAGGACATGAGATCCTATCTTTCACAGATCAGAGCCGACGAAACGGCTGAAAAAGTGAAAGAAACACCGGAGTTTTCTGCGCCTGAGGACAGCGGTGAAAGCATCAAGGGTGGCAAAGACACGGCTGCCGATGAAGCTGTTCCTGCAGAACCGGAGCCGTCAGCAGTACCTGACGACACGGCAGGGGAAGAAAAGCCGGCTCTTGATATAAGCGACATAACCATCATAGATACCGTATTTGACACATACATTCTGGCCAGGGACAGCGAGAATTTCTATATGATAGACCAGCACGCGGCTCACGAAAGGATCTTCTTTGAAAAGTTCCTGGCCGAGTACAGGAATTCCGAAAAGGCGACGCAGCAGGTAATGATCCCGCTGATGGTGGATATCCCCGCAGCGGCTAAGAACAGCGATGTTCCGATCGCCGAAGCCCTTGGGAAACTGGGATTTGAGGCTGAAGAGTTCGGCCCTGTGACATATAGGATAACAGGCGTGCCCGCCTTCATGGAACTTGATGAGGCCGAGCGGCTTGTAAGGGACTTTATAGACGAAGCACCGGAGGCTGAATGGTATCAGAATGAGGAACAGTTTCTGAAAGTAGCCACGAGAGCCTGCAAGAACGCCATAAAGGGACATGATAGAACTTCGCCGGAAGAAAGAGAGCAGCTTCTGCATGACCTTTCAAGATGCGGAAATCCCTATTCCTGTCCTCACGGAAGGCCCACTTTCATAAAGATGAGCCAGTATCAGATAGAGAAAATGTTCAAGCGGGTGTGACATGGAAAAACCAAGGATCATCATGCTGGCAGGACCTACTGCCTCGGGAAAAACTGAATACGCCATAAGGCTGGCAGAGGAACTTGACGGCGAGATCGTTTCCTGCGATTCCATGCAGATATATAAATTCATGGATATAGGAAGCGCAAAGCCGGATGAAGCGCAGCTTGCACGGGTGAAGCATCACCTTGTGGACTGCATCGATCCGAGGGACGATTTTTCCGTTGCGGAGTATCAGAAACTGGCCAAAGAAGCCATACAGGATATAGCCGGAAGGGGAAAGGTGCCTGTGGTAACAGGCGGTACGGGACTCTACATGAATTCCCTCATATACGATATGGATTTTGCCGTTGAACCGGCCCACGACGATTTCAGGGATGACATGAGGAAACTTGCGGAAGAGCAGGGGACCGATGCACTTTACGAAAGGCTTCAGAAGTGCGATCCCGAAGCTGCCGAAAGGATACATCCGAACAACGTGAAAAAGGTGATAAGAGCTTTGGAAGCCTGCGAATACTCGGACGAAGGAATGCAGGACATCTCAAAACTCACCGAGAAGTGTGAGGATTACGACGTGTGTCTTTTGGGCATAACATGGCCAAGAGAGGTTCTTTACGAGAGAATAAACGAAAGGGTGGACGCCCTTATCGAAGCAGGACTTGAGGCTGAAATAAAGCAGCTGCTTTCCATGGGGCTGACAGAAGATAATATCTCCATGAAAGGCATCGGCTACAAAGAGATGATCGGATATCTCAACGGGGAGTACGACCTGGATGAGGCTATCAGACTTATAAAGAGAACTCCCC
>JAFYIC010000116.1 GCA_017538845.1 Bacillota bacterium
ATCTCCAAAGACGCCTATGTTCTTGATATGAGCGGTGCCCCCGGCAGCGCGGCCAACAAGGCGCCTTCCATAATCTCTTTCGAAGCCAAAGTACACGGCAGATCCGCCCACGCGGGATTTGCTCCGGAAGAAGGAGTCAACGCCCTGAAGGCGGCGGCAAGGGCCATAACCCGCCAGAAGCAGGGGCACATATCCGAAGATACCACCTTCAATGTGGGCACCATCAAATCAGGAAAAGCCGATAATATAGTGGCGAACCTTTGCGTCTGCACCGGCGAAGCACGGGGCTCCGATCACGATGAAGCCATGGCTCAGATTGACAATGCGGAGAAGATCTTCCGCGAAGAAGCTGAAGCCATCGGAGCCACCCTTGAATTCAGTCATACGGTGCACATCCGGGCTTATGAGACACCGGAAGACGCCCCGGTATGCCTGTGCTTCCGCAAGGCATGTGAAAGCATCGGCCTTGCCGGAGAGATAACGACGACTCTGGGCGGCAGCGACAACAACGTTTTCGCAGAGCACGGGCTTTCCGGTATCGTACTGTCAAGCGGCATGTACAACACCCATACCGTTGATGAATATACCTATGTTAAAGATCTGACCGCGGGAGCAGAACTCGTGGCAGCTATCATAAAAAACAGATGATGAACGAACCGAAAAAAGGACTGAAAACCACAGTTATCGTGGTCATACTCACTGCTTTTGCTACCGCATTCACCGGCAGTTCTCTTAACCTGTCCATTCCCTCAATCGCGGCGGACTTCAACGTCAGCGCATCTCAGCTGGGATGGATGGTGACCGCGTATGCCCTTGCGGTGGCAGCTTTTTCCGTGCCCTTCGGCAGGCTGGCGGATATAACCAGCCACAGGACCATACTTCTGATCGGGACCGCTATATTCGCGGCATGCTGCGGTATCAGTGCCGCCGCGGGATCTTTTGCCCTGCTCCTGATCATACGTTTCATTCAGGGCGTAGGCGCAGCTATGGTCTTCAGCACCAATACGGCGATAATCATCTCCGCTTTTCCGCCGGAAAAACGCGGTAAAGCCATCGGATACAGCATAGGCGGCACATATGTGGTCCTTGCGTCCGGACCTGTGGTCGGCGGCATAATCAACCAGCAGCTGGGCTGGAGATTCATCTTCATATTTACCGGCATCCTGGTGTTGTTGGCAGTGATACTGGCCGCGGCAGGACTTTCCAAAGGTAAAATCTCCGATAAGAAACGGCCTTTCGATCTTGTCGGAAATATCCTTTTCGTAATATTCATACCCCTGCTCATGTTCGGGCTGTCCAAACTCATGGACTACGGCATATGGGCCGTACTGATGGTCGCAGCCGGGATCGCAGTGGGCGTGATCTTCGTGATACACGAAAGCAAAGAACCGGATCCGGCCGTGAACGTGCGGCTTTTCAAAAGCAACCTGGGCTTCGGGCTTTCCAACCTGAGCGCCCTTTTGAATTACGCGGTGACGATCGCGCTCAGCTACCTGCTTTCCATATATCTGCAGGTTGTTCAGGGATACTCTTCCCAGACCGCGGGCCTGATAATGGTCTGCCAGCCTCTGGTAATGGCGCTGCTGGCGCCCCAGTTCGGAAAGCTTTCTGACAGGATATCCCCCTTCAAGCTTTCTTCGGCAGGAATGGGTCTCTCCGGTATCGGCATAATCGCGTACATCTTCGTGGATGAGAACACCAGCGTAGCGGTCATAATAATAGCACTGATCTTCGTCGGCGCCGGGTTCGCCATGTTCTCATCGCCCAATACCAACGCCATCATGTCATGCGTTGACAGGAAGGACTACGGAGTCGCCTCTTCACTGGTTTCCACCATGCGCACCATCGGTCAGACCGTAGGCATGGTCATCGTCACTCTGGTGGTCACTTTCCACCTGGGCAGCACGCCGCTGGCATCATCCGATCCGCAGACAGTGATCAAAGTAATACATATTTCATTTATAATATTCGTTATCATCTGCGCCATAGGCGTGGTTATCTCCCTGCAGCGGGGAAAGGAGCCGTCACATGAAAGATAATGAGATACCAAGATACCACTCAAGGAAAGGCGCCGACCGCGCCATAGACGACGCGGACACCATATGGGAAATCATAGGCAAGGCAAAATATGTGACCCTTTCTATGGTCATGGAAGAAGGCGAGCCATACTGCATCGCAATTTCCCACGGGTACGATAAAGAAAAAAACTGCCTGTATTTCCACACAGGCTTTAGAGGAAAGAAGATAGACGCCCTGAAATCGAATCCAAGAGTATGCGCTTTTATCCTGGATGACGAGGGCTACGTGCCCGGCAGATGCCATCACGAATACAGGAGCGTCATCTGCTACGGGACCGTTCATGAGATCGAAGGACGGGAGGAAAAGCTGGCCGCCCTGAAGACCATGTACTACTGTCTTGAGGACACGACTTCAGATGCGGAAGCTGCAATGAAGCTCCGGAAACTGGACGATATGCCTCTGACCAACGTAAACATGCTAAGGATGGATATAGACGGGTTTTCCGGAAAGATATCTTCACACAGAAAGTACTGAGGGACAAATATGAATATCATCAAACTGAAAGTGGAAAATGAATCCGATCTTTATAACCCTTTCGATATGGAGGGAAAGACGCTCAGCGATGACGTGAAAAACTATATCATGGAAAAACTGCAGCTCGACAAATCCGACAAAGGCGTTGAGATCCGGGTTTTCGCCAACGAAGAGATCGACCGGGGGAAACTGGAAGATGCTTTGAACGAATGGGTAGACCAGGAGGAAGGCATGGCTCAGAAGTCTTATCGCAGGAACCTGATACAGCAGCTTTTCATGTTCATATTCGGGTTGGTCTTTATAGTGCTCAGCATTCTGCTCGAATCAAAGATCAACGTTATCTGGTCCACTATACTGTCCACTATCGGCGCATTCTCCATATGGGAATCCTGCAGTATCTGGATCGTCCGCAACCCGAAACTGAAAATACGGAGAAGGATAATCAAAAAGCTGCGCACGAATCACACCGTAAAGATAATGCCGGAAGAATAGCCGGAGCGAATGGACAAAAGAATATGATCCGACACAAAAAGCGGTCCGAAGACCGCTTTTATATATATTATCCTTCCCCCTCCGAATCGTCCGTATGATTTGCTTATTGATCCTCCGGATCGTATTTCAGTATATCCCCCGGCTCGCATTCCAGAGCCTGACATATCCCAGACAGGGTCGAAAATCTTATAGCATTAACTTTGTTATTCTTTATCTTTGACAGATTGACGTTGGTGATCCCGACCGTCTCAGCCAGTTCGTTGAGTGACATGTGCTTTTTCGCCATCATAACATCAAGTTCAAGTAATATCTTTCCCATTTCTGCTCCCCCTTTCTATACCAGTCCGTCGTTATCTTCCTGCAGCTGTGTGCCGTAAGCGAAGAACTGCGACAGGCACAGAACTACGATACCTATGAGGATACCGTTCATGTTCAGGCTGCTTTCGATACCTGCATCGCCCAGCACGATCCTTGCAATGATGGTCATGATGATCTCAACTACCGGTATCGCGATGCTGAGTATACCTATCTTGCGTATCATGCTTACGATAGACGGCTGGAACGGTGTCTTGCCGCTGGCGAACTTCGTCTTTCCTTCTGCTGTCTTAAATGACAGGTAAACATTTCTGAAGATCAATGCCATCAGGGCGCTGGTGATAAGCACCGTGATGAAGAAAAGTATGTAGGCGCTGCCTGTCTGTCCCGGCGCCATGTCTCCAAGCACCAGTTCGAAGCCGCCGTTGGAGAGTACTGAACTGTCTCTTACGTCGCTGAGATAGTCCAGAAGATTCGGACGGCCTGCCGCGGTCACTGCGATCATGGCGATCATGAACGCGCATGCAATCCAGCAGAATACCTCTGCTATCTTTGATACGATTATTACTACTTTGTTTAACTTGCTCATTTTTTGCCTCCTGTAAAAACTTTTGATTGTTTATTTTTAAAAGTCCTTTTAAAAAAATATGGTTTATCGTTTATCGATAAACCAAGTATATAGGAGTGTTTTTCGTTTGTCAATAGTTTTTTATCGTTTTTCGATAAAAATTTTTCGAAATTCGTTTTGCCCACTGTATCTTTCCGGCACCGGGAACCGCCAAACCGTTGAAACGGCCGCTTTCCGGCAGCCTATTTGTCCAGCGGATCTATCCAGTCTTCTCTTACGGGTGAAAAGAAATCTATGGCGACTACTTCACTTTCATCCCACATCCACAGCTCATGAGTCACGTTAGATGGGGCATAACATACGCCGCCCGGCGTCAGATGGAACTCCTCATCGCCGCACTTCACGTCACACTCGCCCGAGATGACCAGGGTATACTGCTCCTCCGGATGCGAATGAGCCGGCACATGTTCCCCTGCCGGCAGCACGTTCCTGCCCATCAGGATATTCTCGCCCCAGAATACCGTGCGTTCCATCCTGGCAGGCTTTTCCACGTGATAGAAAATGTCTTTGTCTTCTATGAGATTTACGTGTGATCTTCTTTCTTTCATCTGTTTTCCTCCGCGTCTTTCCCGCTGCATGCGGCCAGTTTCTCCGCAAACTCCTTCGCCCGCCTTGTCTTTTCTTCATCCATGAACGCTACCTGATATCCCATGTTCCGTTCGCAGATCATGCCTGCGCTTTTCAGTTCAGAGACGACCGCGTCTGTCAGGGAATTTGTATTGCCATTTGCCCGGGGGCTGCTTCTGAATACAACGATTGATTTTGCCATTCTATGCCTCCTCTTCAGGCAGTTTGCATATGTCCACCCACCCGATGGAATTGGAATACTTATATATCTCGTCGCAGGTCAGTTCGATTGCGCTGTTGTCGGACCCGCAAGCCGGAAATACCGTCTCAAACCTCTTCAGTGTCTCGTCGCAGTATACGTCCACGTCATCCCGCTCTATGGCAAAAGCGCAGACGCCGCCTATGGCGTGCCCCGTGTATTCCAGCACTTCGTCGGGTTTGAGCATCTTTGCCTTGAATCCGAACTGGTCCTTGAATTTCCTGTTGTTTATCCTTCCGTCGCCTGCCATCTGCACCAGTATCGCCCCTTCGCCATTCGGTTTCAGGAAGGACATGGTCTTGCAGATGCGCGCTCCTTCAACTCCCACAGCTGCGGCGGCAAGATCCACCGTGGCGCTGGAAACGTCGAATTCCATTACCCTGTCTTCTATTCCGAACTGACGGAAATATTCCTTTACTTTCTCTATTGCCATTTCAACACCTCCGTCGCATTTAACTTTTCCTGTATACTGATTTTAACATATTTCCCGGAGCCTGACAGTTTTCTGCGTCGTATCCGGGCTGACTTCGTGATATAATATATTTGCATGAGCCGTTAGCTCAGTTGGGAGAGTGTCTGGGTGACAACCAGAAGGTCGATGGTTCAAGTCCATTACGGCTCACCATTTTACAACAAAGAGGGTCCGTCGGACCCTCTTTTCTTTTGGTGGAGTATAGGGGGATCGAACCCCTGACCTCGTGATTGCGAACCACGCGCTCTCCCGGCTGAGCTAATACCCCGCGTTCGTACATGACACTGCACTACTATGATAAAAATCACGGCACCTTTTGTCAACAGAAAATCACTTGCATACCCGGAACTTGAATTCCATGTCTTTTGCGTTTAGGATTGAATAAAGATCTGAAAAACAGAAAGAGGTTTCGTTATGAACGATGATAAACATCTGTATATCCTCTGGGCCACCGGCGATCCGGTCACGTCCGAACACATGGTGCTGATGTATTCAACCAACGCTATGCTGTATGGCTGGTGGGATAAAGTCACAGTCATTATCTGGGGCGCCGCGCAGAAACTCGCCGCCGAAGACGAAGCGGTCCGGCTGAAGATGGATATCGCAAAGAAGGCCGGAGTTGAGTTTACCGCCTGCGTATCCTGCGCCGTCAATCTGGGGCTTAAGGAAAAACTGGAGAATGATGATATAGAAGTCATCCGCTGGGGAGAAAAACTTTCAAAACTCATGCAGGAAGGCAAACATATAATTACTGTGTAACGGAGGATCAAATGAAATACCCCATATTGAATGTGGATCTTGACGCAATAAGGGAAAATGCTGCTGTCATGTGCCGGTTCTGCGGCAGCCGCGGCATCGACGTTGCCGGAGTCATAAAGTTCTCCGACGGAGATACCGATATCGCCAAAGCATACCTGGACGGCGGCTGCAGCCAGATAGCATCCTCAAGGATCGTTCATCTGCAGAAGATCAAAGAAGAAATTCCCGGTGCTGAGACCATGCTCATCAGGATCCCCATGATAAGCGAGGCTGAAGAGGTGGTTAAGTGGGCGGACATGAGCCTGAATTCTGAAGAGGCCGTCCTCCGTGAACTTGACGCGGCAGCCGGCAGGCTGGGCAGGACCCACAGAGTCATCCTCATGCAGGACGTGGGCGACAGGCGCGAAGGCGTCATTGGTTCTGATGCCCTGACCGCGCTTGCGCTGCTGGTAGAAAACGAACTTGATAATCTTTATCTTGCGGGGATAGGCGCTTCCTTCGCCTGCATCTCGGGAGTCCTGCCCGATAAGGACAATCTCGGGCTGCTTGCGGAAAGCGCAAGACAGATAGAAACGGCCATCGGAAGAAAGCTGGACATAGTTTCAGGCGGAAGCTCCATCACTCTTACTCTTCTCGCAAATGGAAAACCTCTGCCTTCGGAGATAAATCACCTACGGATAGGCGGCGCCATCGCAAATCCCATAGGCATACGCCTTAACAGGGGCGTTGTCATAGAAGGCATGAACGAAGACACCTTCACTCTCACCGCGGAGATCATCGAGACAGGAGACAAGCCTTCCGTTTCCCAAAGGGGCGGGAAGAACTGGGCCGGGAAGGAAGTATCCTTTGAGGATACCGGGATAAGGACCCGCGTAATCGTAGCTTTGGGCAGTCAGGACATCGGCGATGCTTCACAGCTGATCCCGAAGGATCCCGGCATCAAAATCACCGGATGCAGCAGCGACCATACGGTACTTGATATAACCGATGCCGGCAAAAAGACGAACGTGGGGGATACCGTATCCTTCCGTCTGTTCTACATGCCGCTGCTTTACTGCTTCGCGACCCGGCACGTGAGGATCGAGAAATAAATATATGGACACATAAAAACGGGCAGCGTCTGCTGCCCGTCTTTTTTATCCATGCATTACTGCGGAGCCTTATTTAGATACCTTGCTCTTTACCTTGCTCCACTTTGACCAGTACTTTGTACCGCTGATTATTTTGTATGTGCGGACTTTTACATAGTACCTCTTCTTCGACTTCTTTACCTTGATGACCTTGGATGTCTTCTTGTAGCCTTTCACCTTGAATGATTTTACTTCC
>JAFYIC010000117.1 GCA_017538845.1 Bacillota bacterium
AGTATCCGGTCGTTGATCTGCAGTTTGAGTTCGTCTGTGAAAACAAGACTCGGTGAATATGTTCCCATACCGCCTGTATTTGGTCCTTTGTCCCCGTCGAATATGCGCTTGTAGTCCTGAGCGCTTTCCATAGGGATGATGGCGGTTTCGTCAACGAAGCAGAGCATGGAAGCCTCAACTCCCATGAGGCATTCTTCCACTACCACTTTGTCGCCTGCTGAACCGAATACCTTTGCGCCCATCATTTCATCGATGGCAGCTTCAGCCTGCGCCGCGTCTTCCGCAAGGACAACGCCTTTGCCGGCCGCAAGCCCGTCAGCCTTCAGGACCATGGGATAGCCGTATATGCCGATCGCCTTTTTCAGTTCGTCAATATCTGTATATTCTGTGTATTTAGCGGTAGGTATGTCGTGGCGGGCGAGAAAAGCCTTGGTGAAGGACTTGCTTGCCTCCAGCTGTGAACATTTGGCATTGGGGCCGAAGGTTTTAATCCCTGCGGCTTCCAGTTTATCAGTGATGCCCATGGCAAGAGGGACTTCCGGTCCGATGACCGCCAGATCAATTGCGTTTTCTGCCGCGAAAGCGCATATTTCATCGATGTCCTCGGCTCCGATATCTACGCACTCAGCCACCTGCGCGATTCCGGCGTTTCCCGGCGCGCAGTAAAGCTTATCGATTTTCGGGCTCTGTGCAAGTTTCCACGCGATGGCGTGCTCTCTGCCGCCTCCGCCTACTACCAATACTTTCATATGATTCTCCTGTCGGACGCCGGCTTCGCGACGCCTGAAATTCTGTGTCGCAACGCCGCAGATCACTGCGGCGCCGCTCATGTCCTAGTGCTTGAAGTGTCTCATTCCGCTGAATACCATGGCGATTCCCTTTTCATTGGCCATGTCGATTGACTCCTGGTCTCTGATGGATCCGCCCGGCTGGATGATGGCTGTAACACCTGCGTCCGCGGCTGCTTCAACGCAGTCGTTGAACGGGAAGAAGGCATCTGATGCCATAACAGCGCCCTTCATGTCAAAGAGGCTTCTCTTGATTCCGTTTTCGCAGGCCCAGATCCTGTTGGTCTGTCCCGGTCCTATGGCGATGGTCATCTGATCCTTGACGAATACGATGCCGTTGGACTTGGTGTGCTTAACTACCTTCATTGCCATTTCCATATCAGCAAGTTCAGCTTCTGTCGGCTCTCTGTCGGTAACTACCATCAGCTTGCCGTCGGCAACCAGTTTTCCAAATGCGGAAGTTCCTGCCGCCGCGCTGTCTGTTGCCGGCTGATCCGGCTTCGGAGCGTTTTCTACGTCGAAGAGCTCGGTGTCGAGACCCTGGATGAGAAGTCCGCCGGCCACCTTCTTGATGTCGATGGCGTCATCCGGAGCGTCTGCCGTGATATCAGGCAGTTTCAGGAGACGGATGTTCTTCTTCTGGGTCAGAATGTCCAGAGCTTCCTGCTCGAAGTCAGGAGCGATGACGATCTCGATGAAGATCTTGTTCATCTCTTCTGCCGTAGCCTGGTCAACAGGTCTGTTGCATGCCACGATGCCGCCGAATATTGAAACCGGGTCACAGTCGTGGGCTTTCTTGTATGCTGTGTAAAGATCGTCGCCTACAGCAACGCCGCACGGATTGGCGTGCTTAACTGCAACTACTGCCGGCTTGTCTTTGAATTCCTTCAGTGTCTCGAGGGCACCGTTGGTGTCGTTTATATTATTGAATGAGAGTTCTTTTCCGTGGAGCTGCTCAGCTTTGACCAGGGAACCGTCCCATGGTTTGATTTCCTGATAGTACGCAGCGCTCTGATGCGGGTTTTCACCGTATCTCAGTTCCTGCTTCTTTTCAAATGTGAAAGTCGGGTTGTCCGGAAGCGGAGCGCCGATCTCTTTTCTCAGGTAATCTGAGATCATTGCGTCGTAAGCCGCTGTGTGCTGGAAAACTTTGAGCGCCAGTTTGTATCTGGTGTCATAGTCTGTTCCGCCGTTCTTCAGCATCTCAAGTACCATGTCATAGTCAGCCGGGTCGCAGACTACGGTAACGTCCTTGTGGTTCTTGGCCGATGATCTGAGCATAGTCGGTCCGCCTATATCGATGTTCTCGATGGCGTCTGCCAGAGTTACGTCAGGCTTCATGATCGTAGCCTTGAACGGATAAAGGTTGATGGCAACGATGTCGATAGGCTGGATGCCCAGCTCTTCAAGCTGCTGCATGTGTGAAGGCAGATCTCTTCTTGCCAGAAGTCCGCCGTGTACTGCCGGATGCAGGGTCTTTACTCTGCCGTCCAGGCACTCTGGAAATCCCGTAACGTCGGAAATGCCCGTCACTTTCACGCCGGCTTCCTCAAGTTTCTTGTGAGTTCCGCCGGTAGAGATGATCTCTACCCCCAAAGCCTCAAGTCCTTTTGCGAATTCCACGATTCCGGTCTTGTCGGAAACACTAAGTAATGCTCTCATTTTTCTCTCTCCTTTTTTAATATGCGTAAGTTTTATTTGTTGACTCGTATTATTGTTTGCTTTTGGCCCGTTTCTTTCC
>JAFYIC010000118.1 GCA_017538845.1 Bacillota bacterium
AACGCTATGACAAACGGAAATGTTATGAGACCTGTAACAGACAGATACGGCATCTCCAGAGAAAAACTGTCATACATAGTCGACTCCACATCGGTTGGTATATGTCTTATCTCGCCGATCTCCAGCTGGGTAGCATTCCTGGCAGGACTGATCGCTACAGAGTTTGCTAAGAACCCTGAGTATGCAGATGAGAACTCATTCATCTCATTCATGAAGACTGTACCGTACAACTATTACGCTATACTGTCAATTCTGATGGTACTCATCGTTATCCTGCGGAAGCTGGACTATGGTCCGATGGCTAAGGCAGAGAGACGTACTGCCGAGACCGGAAAGGTTTGCGACGCTACATTCGGATCTGCAGGCGACGACGAAGACGACGAAGAAGGAGACTATGATTCAATCAAGCCGGCAAACGGCGGAGTTGCTATCTTCCTTATCCCGATCATCTGCCTCATCGCTCTTGCGTTCATCCTGATCCTCTGGACAGGCGGATTCTTCGATCCTGAGTGGAACCAGGGCAACCTTATCGGAGCCGTAAACGACATGGATGGCATGAAGGCCCTGATCACAGCTGTAACCATCGTTACGATCCTGCTGATCATCTGGGCTGCACTTGCTCGTCTCGTTAACCCGATCGCTGCTGTATCAGCTTGGGTAACAGGATGTAAATCCATGATGTATGTAATCCTGCTGCTGGCTCTCGCATGGTCACTCGGTGACATCTGCGCAGACATGGATACAGCCGGATTCCTTACACAGTCACTCGGCGTATTACCTAACGCAGTTCTGGTACTGCTGATATTCGCGATCGCTTGTGTACTCACCTTCACCACAGGTGCTGCGTGGGCTACATATCCGATCATGATCCCAATCGCTGTACCACTTGCATTCGCTACAGGAATCACACCTTACGCTATGATCGCTGCAGTAATCGGAGGCGGCGGATATGGTAACCACACATCACCGCTTGCTGATACATGTATCCTGTCATCGTCTTCATCCAACATAAGACATACAGACCATGTAAAGACGCAGGTTCCGTACTCCACACTGTGCGCGGTAGCTGCAGGTGTTGGCTACATCTTCTCAGGTATCATGGATACATTCGTGATCCCGATGATCGTAGCATTCGCAGTATTCTTCGTAGGCGTATTCATTCTTGCTAAACTCTTCGGAGGCGGCAAGGCAAGCGCTGCTAAAATAGAGGAGTAATAGACATTCCCGGAACAACGCGGGAAAGTCAGACGGGTAGTATAAAATAACTGTTAAAACCCCGGGTCGTATGACCCGGGGTATTTATTTATCCTTGTTTTCAATTGTCACGGCTCATCAGCCGGAAGCCCTTCACACCTGCGGTGCCGTTCTTCTCATGGCAGAGCAGCTGTTTTCATTCTTCATCTTCAGCAGCGCACTCATCGAGATCAACAGGAACGATGATGTTCTTCGCGTCCTCAAGGGATTCTTCAGGCACGTATATCTCGATATCCGATCCGATGGAACTGCCCATCGCGATCTCCATGAAATTGCCCGCGCCCCTGTAGTTGCGCACGCATGGAATGTTTTCGCTTCTCAGCTTCGACTCGATTATATCCGCCTGCATGCTGGTATTCACGGTGCAGAGATATACGCCGTCTCTCCAGGGCTTGCTGTGGTCTCTGGGACCGTCGTTGAAAATATCCATAGCAACCTCTCCGTTATGTGATTCAGACTGCTTTAGTCTTTATCTCCTCTACGAGCATGTCTCTGAAATCATCCACGCTCATGGCGCCCAGTTCACCCTTCTTTCCGGAACGGACCGCAAGGGTGCCTGCCTCGGACTCACGTTCTCCGATGACGCACATATACGAAACTCTCTGGTTCCTCGCTTCTCTGAGTTTATATCCTATCTTTTCGTTTCTCAGGTCGGCCTCCGCCCGTATACCGGCATTCTTCAGTTTCTCAACTACCCATTCAGCATATGGGGTGAACTTCTCCGTGACTGTCAGGAGCCTTACCTGTACAGGCGCCAGCCAGAGCGGGAACTTGCCGGCAAAATGCTCTGTCAGTATACCGATGAATCTCTCTATTGAGCCGAAGATTACCCTGTGTATCATGATAGGCCTGTGCTTTGCGCCGTCTGAACCGATATATGTGAGGTCAAAACGCTGCGGCATCTGGAAGTCCAGCTGAATAGTGCCGCACTGCCATGTCCTGCCGAGACAGTCCTCAAGATGGAAGTCAAGCTTTGGCCCGTAGAAGGCTCCGTCGCCTTCGTTTACCACATAAGGCAGTCCTTTTTCTTCCATTGATTCCCGAAGAGCCGCAGTAGCCATCTCCCACTCTTCGTCGGTTCCCATCGAATCTTCAGGTCTTGTTGAAAGTTCTATATGATAGGTGAATCCGAATATGCCGTACACGTAATCAATAAAATCTATTACGCCTTTTATCTCGTCCTTGACCTGCTCCGGAAGCATGAAGATGTGAGCATCGTCCTGCGTGAAAGTTCTTACTCTCATAAGTCCGTGAAGCGCTCCGGAAAGTTCATGTCTGTGTACCTGACCCATCTCCGCCATTCTGACGGGCAGATCTCTGTAGGAATACAGTTTCCTCTTGTACACCAGCATGGAGCCGGGACAGTTCATAGGCTTGATAGCGTAGTCACCGTCGTCGATCTTGGTGAAGTACATGTTCTCTTTATAGTGATCCCAGTGACCTGATCTGTGCCACAGTTCCTCGTTCAAAATCAGCGGAGTCTTTATCTCGCTGTAGCCTCTCTTGGCATGTTCTTCACGCCAGAACTTTTCCAGCTCATTTCTGATGATCATGCCCTTTGGCATGAAGAACGGGAATCCCGGTCCTTCATCATAAAGAGCGAACAGATCCATCTCTTTACCGATGAGTCTGTGGTCTCTCTTCTTGGCTTCTTCCAGCTTGGCCAGATACTCATCCAGTTCCTCCTGAGACGGGAAGCTCGTTCCGTAGATCCTCTGGAGCATCTTGTTCTTTTCATTTCCTCTCCAGTATGCTCCCGCAACGCTCATGAGTTTCACAGCCTTGATATTGCTTGTCTTTTCTACATGAGGTCCGGCGCACAGATCTGTGAAATCGCCCTGTTCGTAGAAGGATATGACCGCGTCCTTCGGCAGATCTGCTATAAGTTCCACCTTGTAATCTTCATTCCTGTCCTTCATGAACTTTATCGCTTCGGTCCTCGGAAGTTCGAATCTCTTCAGCGGGTATCCCGCCTTGATGATCTTCTTCATTTCTTTCTCGATCTTTCTGAGATCTTCATCAGTGAATTTGTGATCCAGATCGAAATCGTAATAGAAGCCGTTCTCTATAGCAGGTCCGATAGCCAGCTTCGCCTCAGGCCACAGATGTTTGACGGCCTGAGCCAGTATATGCGAAGTAGTATGCCTGTAATTGTTTCTTACCTGCTCGTCCTCAAAATTGATCTTTTCTTTTGCCATAACTGTTCTCCTCGTTACTGTTACGTGCTATTCTATTTCATCCATAGCCAGCATTATGAGCTGGTCGATGAGTTCTTCGTATGAGATCCCGCATTCCTCCCAGAGTTTGGGATACATGCTTATCGCAGTGAATCCGGGTATCGTATTTATCTCGTTGAATACGACGCGTCCCGACTCTTCAAGGAAGAAATCGGCTCTTGACATGCCCTTGCATCCGATAGCCTTGTAAACTCTGGCCGCGGCCTGCTTTATCTCTTCCTTCTTTTCCTCGGGTATGTCATCCAGTATCCTTGTCTTGCTGGCTGCGTTCTCATATTTAGCCTCGAAGCTGTAAAAGTCGTCTGCCGCCATGATCTCGCCTATTACAGATGTCCTGACATTCCTGTTGCCCAGAACTGCCACTTCTATCTCTCTGCCGACAATGGTATTCTCGATGAGGACTTTGTGGTCCTCCTCCAGCGCGATCCTTATAGCCTCAAAGAGCTGTTCCCTGTCGTAGGCCTTGGAAACGCCCACTGAAGAACCTGCGCTTGAAGGCTTGACGAAAAGCGGATATTCACCGTTAAAGTATTTTTCTGCCGCTTCCGTTTCTCCCAGCGGGTTCTCGGAAAAAGTATATCTGTCTGTCAGGTAGAAGTCAGCCTGTTCAACTCCTGTCGTCCTGACGATCAGCTTCGTGACGCTTTTATCCATGGCGCAGGCTGACGCGCATGTTCCCGGTCCCACATAGGGAAGCCCTGCTATCTCCAGCAGGCCCTGCATGGTCCCGTCCTCTCCGTTCTTTCCGTGGAGTACAGGAAATACCGCGTCTATATGCTGCGAAATGACTTTGCCGCCGCTTTCTTTTATTATGATGCCTTGTGTGCTGCGGTCCGGGGAAACTACCGCCATGCGGTTTCCCGGAAAGTCCTCCCATTTCCCGTCTCTTATCACATCGGCCGGAGCCTCTGTCAGCATCCATTCTCCCTCTGAGGTTATGCCGATGGCGTGGACCGTGTATTTTTCCGTATTTATGTGTTCAATGACCGACGCTGCCGATATACACGAGATGTCATGCTCAGATGACACTCCTCCGAACAGCACCAGCACATCATATTTCTTTCCCATATCTCTTTTCTCCATTCACCTTTCGCAAGGCAGGTCCGGCACGTCTGCGGTCTACCGTTTGTCATTACTGCCGTACCAGCCGGTGTCTTCGCTTACCATCCTGCTGTATTTCTTTACCCTGTCCGTAGGTTCGTAATTTTTCTGTCCGAACAGCCTTTTATGCAGCCTTTTTACGTTGGACTTCAGGGTTATCGGCACATCATACCATCCGTATCCGCTGTACCAGCCGTCAAATTCGAAAGGCCATCCGAAACTGGAAGTGATCCTGTACCGCGGGAATCTGGCAAGCAGATCGGTAAGCTGATCGTTGCTCATGTTCGTCTGGATCTCCGGCAGTATCTTGTCCGCCAGTTCATTTATCTGAACCACATCCATATGTCTGATCTTGTCGATCCCTGCCCGGAAAAGCTTACGCATCCTGCGGGCCCTGGCTTTATCGCCCCCGCTGGCGCCCTTTCTTATCCTGGCGTATGTGACCGCCTCGACACCATTTAAGTTGCGTACGCCCGCATGTTTTATGTGTGTGCGTTTGCCTCCTATAGTGGCTCTGGTGTCGCCTATATAATAGTTCATCTGGGCGATCTCATTTTTCCTGATATTCACTTTCAGGCCGCCCATGGCGTCTACTGCTTTGGCTACCGAGCCCCAGTTTACTACCACTACGCTTTTGATGTTCAGATCCAGATTGCGGTTCAGGGTCCTCATGGCCTCTTCCGCCCCGCCGTATGCGTGGGCGTGAGTGACCTTGTCGCAGAATCCCTCTGCCGGTATGTAAAGATAGCTGTCTCTGAATATGGACGCCACTTTGATGTCCGAGGTTTTTTTATTTATACTTGCCAGCAGTATGGCGTCGCTGCGGCTTCCTTCATTGTGCTCAACGTCTCTGGTGTCTATGCCCAGAAAAAGCACGTTGGTATAATCATCCAGCTGCCTGCGGGCCTTCTTGCTTATGTCCAGACGGCTTTGCTTCACTTTAAGATCGGCAAGTTTATCCATCTTCGAATACACAAAGTCCTTCGTGTAGCCTGCGGCAAAAATGGAAGTCCCGATAGTAAGGGCGAGGATCAGCAATGCTATTATCACCCTTATGATATTGCTTTTTACAACATTTCTTTTAATGTCCGACATCTGCTGGTCCCTACCGTGCGCCTGCTTTGATCATTATCTGCTGGTTTATTTCTTTCACTGTATCTGAAGGTTCGTAATTCTTCTGTTTGAACACTTTCTCATGAAGTTTTATCACGTTCGATTCAAGTGTTATGGGCACATCATACCAGAGTCTGTGACCGCTTCCGTTGTCGATCATCAGCCCTGCGTATTTGTACGGCCATGTTTTGCTCTTATTGACCTCAAACTCCCTGTACCCTCTGAGGATCGTCATCAGGCTGTCCGGGTCTAAGCTGGTCTGTATCTGCGGTAGCACTTCATCGGCTGTTTCGCTGAGTTTATGCAGATCCATCTGAGTCGCCTTTTTCACCAGCTGTTTAACGACGCGTCTCATCCTGAGAGTTCTTTCCTTGTCGCCGTTTCCGACTTTCCTTATGCGGCAGTAGGTCACGGTCTGCACGCCGTTAAGGGTCTGCTTGCCGGCCTTTTTGATCATCTTGGTGCTGCCGTGCAGACTCCTGTTGGTGTCCTTGATGTATTTGTTCATCTCATCGATCTCATAGTCTTTTATATTGACTTCTATCCCTCCGAAGGCATCAGCCAGATCGGCAACAGTACGCCAGTTCACACGCATATAACCGGTGATGTTCAGATCCAGATTCCTGTTTATGGCTCTTATCGTATTCACCGGACCGCCGTATACGTGTGCGTGCGTCAGTTTATCCAGCACCTTGTAGTTTTCGCCCTCATCAAGATAGAGGAAACTGTCTCTCATGATAGATGTAAGAGCCAGTTTATTGGTCTTTTTATTGATGGTCAGTACTACCATAGCATCTGACCTGCATTTTGAGACATCCTGATTTGCTCTGGCGTCGACTCCCAGCAACAGGATGCTTCTGTAATCCTTAAGGTCTTCGCTCACCTGTTTATCGATTTCCAGATCCTAACTATCAATGGAAACGTGATCGAAATGCCCCAGTTTCTCCTTTATGGCAGCTTCAGCCTGATGATAAAAAGTAATGGCGCCCGCATATCCCACGCCTGCTATGGCTAATATGACCACGATCAGCAGGATCACCCTGTTCCTGGTGCCGCGCTTATACTTCTGTTCATCTGTCATTGGTTTTTTGCTCATTGCTCGGTCCTCGCGTTCCGTATACCCTTCAACTGATACCGGCGTCTACCGGTCTTTCATTTTTCTGACCGTCTCCGCCGGGTCATCTGACCTGAATACCGACGAACCTGCCACAACTATGTCTGTTCCGTTCTCAATGATGCTGTCTATGTTGGTCAGATCGGCTCCGCCGTCTATTTCTATCTCAAAGGAAAGGTTCCTCTTTTTTCTTTCCTCTGCCAGTTCCTTTACTTTGTCAAGGGTGTAGCTTATGAACTTCTGTCCGCCGAACCCGGGATTTACAGACATGACCAGTACAAGGTCCGCTTTGTCCAGGATCCAGTCTATGGTTTCCGTAGGTGTGGCCGGATTGAGCGCCACTCCTGCCTTTATTCCAAGGGATTTTATGTATTCGATGGTCCTGTCCAGATGCACGCACGCTTCCTGATGGACAGTGATGTATTCAGTCTGGTCCGTTACAAAATCCTTTATGTATTTGTCCGGCTCCTCTATCATCAGATGCACGTCGAAGGGCAGTTTGGTCTTTTCACACAGGCACTTCATCACAGGCGCGCCGAAACTTATGTTGGGGACGAAATGGCCGTCCATTACGTCCACGTGTATAAGGTCCGCTCCGGCTTTCTCTATGATGCTCACCTGCTCGCCCAGCTGCGAGAAATCTGCTGACAGTATCGAAGGTGCGATTTTAGCCATCTTTTATTTCCTTTCCTGCAGATCTTCCATCTGCTTCAGATATGACTGATATCGTGACTTGTGTATTTCTCCGTTTTCCACGGCTTCTTTTATCCTGCATCCCGGTTCGCTCATATGTCTGCAGTTGTCGTATCTGCAGTGCCCGAGGAATTTTTCCATTTCAGGGAAAAACCTGTCCAGAGGCACGTCTTCCCCGTCATCCGGCTGCATTTCAAATGAAGTGAATCCCGGTGTATCGTACACCTTGGTCCCTCCCGGAAGATCAAATATCTCCACGTGCCTGGTCGTATGACGGCCGCGCTGTGTTTTGTCGCTTACGGTCCCTGTCTCCGCTTCCGCTTCAGGTTTCAGGGTATTCAGGATAGTCGATTTGCCGACTCCCGAAGGTCCCGTCAGGGCTACTCTCTTTCCCCTGATCAGTTCCTTAAGCTCTTCTATGCCCTCACCCGTGACGCAGCTCAGGTATATTACCGGATAGATATTTTCATATATGCTGCCTGTGTTTTCGGCTTCGCCGTCTGAAAGGTCCGTCTTGTTTATGCACAGGGCCGCATCCGTTCCGCTTTTTTCTGCTGTCACCAGCATTCTGTCGATCACCTGCGCATTGGGCGCCGGATCTTTTGCGGCAACCACTGTGATCATAAGGTCCACGTTTGAAACCGCCGGCCGCACAAACAGATTGCTGCGCGGAAAGATCTCATCGATCACTGCTTCCTCATCATCGAGCACGGTGATCTTTACCTGATCTCCCACAGTCGGCGTTATCTTCTTTTTCTTGAAGAGGCCTCTTGCGCGGCACTGATAGACGCCCTCTTCAGTCGCCACATAATAGAAGCCGCCTATGCCTTTTACTATCTCTCCTGTCATCAGTTTACAGCTCCGGTAGAGAAGTCTACGCTCTTGCGCATTACTTCTTCCGTATCGAACAGAACTATGACTTTGCCTTTTCCTTTGCCTGATACTGTCACGGTCTCGCCGCCGTCGCTCTTGGCTCTCTGTTCGCCTGATATGATGTTCCTCGTACCGTCGGAATCCGTTACCGTTACGGTCAGGAAGAACGTGTCGTTTTCAGCTTTGGAATAGTCGATGTACAGGTCTACCTCACCGGTCTCTTCCTTCTGTTCAGGTCCCTTGCTGACCTTCAGGTCTACAGTATCGCCCTTCTGGAGTTTATGATGGGCGTCGTACTGCTGCCACATTACCTTGCCTTTTGTATAGTCTTCGCTGTAGCCTTCCTCTACGTTTCCTACCTGCAGTCCCGCTCCTTCAAGCAGTGACTTGGCTTCGTCCAGAGTCTTATCCAGTACGAAAGGCATCTCTACTTCATTCTCTCTGGATCCGTCGCTTATCTTTACGTTGACTTCCGTGCCGCCTTCGGCCGTATCACCTGCGCCCGGATCCTGTTTGACTATCTCGCCCTTCGGTTTCTTGCTGGCCACAGGCGTTACGTTGCCCAGCTTGAATCCGGCGGCTTCCAGTTTCTCCTGCGCTTCTTTCGTATCCAGTCCTATTACGGACGGAACTGTGGCAGGACCGGGTCCCTTGCTTATATACACGGTGATGGTGGTTCCCTGCTTGGCCTTCTCGCCCGCTTCGGGAGTCTGTGACGCAACGTGTCCTTTCTCTATGTCAGGGTCGTTGACTTTCTCGCCCTGGGTTATCTTGTAGCCTGCGTCTTCAGCGATCTGCACTGCCTCTTCATAAGTCTTATCCACCAGGTTGGGGACCTTTGACGCCCCTAAAAGTCCTGTGGCAAACGCCGCTATCAGAAGTCCCGCTATCACTGCGGCGGCAACGATTATCGCTATTATGAGCTTCTTCTTGCTCTTCTTTTTACTTTCTTCCGGCAGATTTTCTTCTCTCGGCTGGATCTCACGTCCCGGTTTCTGACGGTCTTCTTTCTTTACGCCAACCGGCGCGCCGACTACTCTCGTCACCAGTTCAATGTTATCCAGATCATCGATCAGTTCTTCTGCTGAAGCGTATCTGTTTTCCTGATATTTATCTGTCGCCTTCAGGATCACCTGCTCAAGTCCCGGAGGGATTCCCGGAGCCAGCTGTGAAGGCGGTACCATTTCGTCGTTTATGTGCATGAGCGCCACTGAAACGGGATTTTCCGCGTCAAAGGGCACTTTGCCCGTGAGCATCTCATACATTACGATGCCCAGCGAATATATATCGGATCTCTCATCCACATATCCGCCTCTTGCCTGTTCCGGCGAGAAGTAGTGAACGGATCCCATAACGCCCTCCGCGCTGTTGTCCACTATAGTGGAGGTGTTCACGGCTTTGGCTATTCCAAAATCAGCTATCTTGGCGATACCCGTTCCTGTGATGAGTATATTATGCGGTTTTACGTCTCTGTGGATGATGTTGTTCTTGTGAGCGAACCCGAGAGCCGACGCTACCTGTTTTGTGATCTCGATAGCCTTGTGATACTCCATCGGGCCTTCTTCTTTGATGATGTCACTGAGCACGCGGCCTTCTATCAGTTCCATTACGATGTAATAGATGTTCCCTTCCCGTCCTACATCATAGATGTTCACGATATTAGGATGTGTGAGTCCTGCTGCCGCCTGAGCTTCTCTTCTGAAACTCTCGGTGAACTTGCTGTCTTTGATATACTCCGGTTTCAGGATCTTGATAGCTACGAACCTTTTCAGGATGCGGCATCTGGCTTTGTATACCACAGACATTCCGCCTTCGCCTATCTTCTCAAGTAATTCGTATCTCCCTGCAAGTACTTTACTGCTCATTGTCCCCTCCTGTGATCTTTAAGACTACTACTGTGATGTTGTCATTACCACCACATTGATTTGCTTTATCTATCAGGGCGCGGCTCATTTCCGACATAGTGGCGCCGCTGCCGAGTATTTCTTCTATCTCTTCCCTTTTCACATCGGTGTAAAGCCCGTCTGTGCACAGTAATATGATATCATTTTCTTTCAGTTCTGTCTTGAAAAAGTCGGGCTCCACCTGCTCCTCGGCGCCCAGGGCTCTCGTTATGACATTCCTGTGCGTATGTGATTCGGCAGCCTCTTCAGAGATCTCGCCATTTCTTATGAGCGTGTTCACATAGGTGTGATCCTCAGTCACCTGGCTCAGGAATCCCTTTCTGTAAACGTATGCTCTGCTGTCTCCCACATTGACGAAATACGCGGTCCTGCCGCGTATATAGG
>JAFYIC010000119.1 GCA_017538845.1 Bacillota bacterium
AAAGGTTGAAGTTCTGGAATACCATTCCCAGCTTTTGTCTCACCTGATTAAGGTCCACGCCCTTTTCGTTTATCTGCTGGCCGTCCAGGATTATCTTGCCGCTGGTGGGTTCTTCCAGGAGATTCAGGCACCTTAAGAAAGTGCTCTTCCCAGATCCGGAAGGCCCTACTACGCACACCACTTCCCCGTCCTTTATGGACTCGGTTATTCCTCTCAGCACCTGAAGATCGCCGAAATATTTATGAAGATCAACTACTTCTATCACTTACAGCCATCCTCCTTTCCGCATAGGCAACTACCCTTGAAAGAGGTATCGTAAGACAGAGGTAAACTATGGCTACCCCCAGATACGCTTCCCAGAAATTCCATGACTGGCTTGCCCAAAGCACGCCCTTTCTGGTTATCTCTTCTATGGCAATTACCGAAAGCACAGCCGTCTCTTTGATGAGAGTTATGAATTCATTTCCCATAGCCGGGAGAATGATCCTTATGGCCTGTGGTATGATAACGAATCTCATGGTCTTTCTCTGTGAAAGTCCGAGAGATCTTGCGGCCTCTGTCTGTCCCTGATCCACAGCCTGCAGACCTGCCCGTATTATCTCGGCAACATAGGCGGAACTGTTTATCCCGCAGGCGATTATGCCTACCAGGACTCCTGTTCCTCTCCACGTGAAATCACCGCCAAGTCCCTGTATGAGCGCAGGCAGGCCGTTGTACCAGATCAAGGCCTGTACCAGAAGCGGCGTACCTCTGAGTATCTCAACATACACAGAGCCGATGCCGCGCAGCACCCTCAGCTTTGACATCTTCATAAGCGCTATCACAAGGCCCAGTACCAGGCCCATTATGACAGCGAAGGCTGTGATCTCAAGAGTCGTACCTACACCGGTAAATGCTTTTTCTATGCCGGTAAGATAAGTGCTCAATTACATGTCCTCCTATTTATGAAACGGAAAAGGTTTGCACACGGCAAACCTTTCCATGTCATTACAGTTTATCTGTATATCTGTCCGAAGTCTTACTCTACGCCCACAACGTTCCACTTGTCGCAGATCTCCTTGTATTTGCCGTTTTCCTTGATGTTGGCAAATCCTGCGTTGATCATGTCGAGAAGTTCCTTGTTGTCCTTCTTAACAGCGATACCGAACGGGTCGGAATCGAGAGCCTCGCCTACTATCTTCAGGTCGTCCGGAGCCTTTGAAACGTATTCCTCAGTTACCGGTTTGTCGTTTATGATAGCGTCGATGGTTCCGTTCTGCAGATCCTTGAAAGCAACGTCCAGGCCGTTGTATGTCTTGACGTGCTTGATCTGTCCTGATTTTCTCAGAGCGTTGGCTTTCTTTGCTCCCGTTGTTCCTATCTGGGCTCCTACTACGCAGTCCTTGTCCAGATCGTCAACTGATTTCACGTCCTTGTTGCTCTTGGCTACTGCCACGATAAGTCCGGAAATGTAGTACTCGTCCGAGAAGTCTACCTGCTCTTTTCTTTCGTCGGTGATTGAAAGTCCGGATGCAGCTATATCGATGTTGCCTGCCTGGATCGCCGGAATGAGTCCGTCAAACTCCATGTTCTCCCATGTAACTGTGAAGTTCTGGTCTTCCGCGATGGCATTGAGGAGATCATAGTCGAATCCTGTCAGATCGCCTGACTCTTCATCTGTTGTGTCAAACGGCGGGAACGTCGGCTCCATAGCCGCAATGAATTCACCATTGCTTCCGCATCCTGTGGTTGCAAATGCTATCCCCAGCGCCATAACGATGGACATCGCTGCGATGATAGCAGTCTTCATGAATTTTTTCATTTCAGTTCCTCCAATAAAAGTTTTGTTTATGCATTAAATAATAATATTTATTCAGTACTTCATCATAATACACCATTACAGTGCCGATAATCAAGTGATTCCCGCAAACAGATATGGAATATTTATACTTTTCTCTCCCTGGTCAGCTCTATGGCCTCTTTTCCGGTCATGTGCTCTATGGTTATCTCAAACACGGTAAGTACATTGAACATCTTTTCGATCTCATTCATATAGCCCGCTTTATTGTCAGGCGCAAATTTTTCCCCGATAAGGATGGCCGCGTTTCTTTTTTCCTCCGGATCTTCCACTATCCTGATCCTTCCGAAACAAACCACGCTCTGAAAATACGTGGTCACCCGCTCCTGCACTATGTCATCTTTGGCGATCACGCAGTATGAGACCTTATCATGTTTCTTAGCCGCATCGACTTTGTGTCCCTTCCCTGCTCCGTGAAAGTACAGTTTCCCGTCCTTATACACGTGGCTGACAGGTACTGTGTAGGGATAATCATCATCTCCCAGAAGAGCGAGAACTCCCGAAGTGCTTTTGTTAAGTATATCTATGCATTCCTCTTCGGGAATAAACTGCTTGAATCTTCTCATTTTTCTGAACATTCCGTATCATCCTTTCCCTGATATGCCTCAGAGTTTTCCGTATCATTCTTTGTGTACATTTTATTCATTTTTTCTCCCCAGTTCAACATGTAAATCCCGCTTCTGCCATGTAGACCAAAGACCCCTGTCCGTGTTATTATTGATACGTAAAGAACAACCGGACAATCAGTGTTTTGCATTCAGGAGGAATCCAGACCATGAAAAAGACTTTATCAATCATTCTTATGTTGTTTTTATCTCTGACTCTCGTGGTGACAATGCCCGCGGGCGTCACATTCGCAGACGATTCGGGCGGAGGCACCGGCTCGGAAACCGTTTCATTCGACCCTCTGCTGCGGATACCTTTTACAGATCTTTATAAAACCGGACAGTTCACAATTCCGGAGGATATACCCAAAGCATCCGTAAAGGCTGATAAAGTGAGCGGCGGTCTCATGATCACTCTGAGCGGAAATGATATACAGACCGGGCTTTTCACACTGACGGATGAACTTGACTTTTCCGACAAGACTATTGGCAGGATAAGTTTTGACGGCCTCGCGGACCGCAAGGTGGACGCGGAAGTCAGCGTCTTTCTTGACGATGCCGACACGCCTCTGACAACTTTCACTCTTAAAAGAAAGCCCGGCAACAGCGCCTGGACCGCAAAAGGAGATATCACGCAGGACGTCCTTAAAAAAGGCATAACAGGGAGCCACAGAGTCTCCTTCAGCATAAAGGCTTCTGCTCCCGAAGAAACGGAAAACATGAAGGTCCTGATCAGGTCCATCGAATTTTCCGAGAATGCTCTTCCTGTTCTCTACTTCGACATAGACGAGAGCGACAGCAACCCCACCATAAAGGAAATGAACTCCGATGAAAACCACCATACGGAATGTTACGGGAACGTGACCCTGCAGATCCCGCCCGGTTATGAGGCAGAATACACGGATGATGTTCTGAAAACAAAGACATATGAACTGGACTATATAAGAGGCCGCGGTAATACCACATGGTGGGCAAATAAGAAACCGTACAAACTCGCCCTGGAAATCAAAGCCAATCTCCTTGGCATGTGCAAGAACAGACACT
>JAFYIC010000019.1 GCA_017538845.1 Bacillota bacterium
TCAGTTATTTAAGCGCCTGCACGGCTTTCCGGAAACCTATGTATCCGAGAAGTCCGCCCACAACGTTTCCGGCGGTTATGAACAGCTCGGCGATGAACGCTTTGCAGGACCAGCCGTAAAGCGAGAAGTAGAACATATCTGCCACGCTATGCTCGAATCCGCAGAGAACGAAGACGCTGACTCCGAAGAACAGGGAAAGGTACTTGCCCAGCTCGTGAGGGTTGTTGGCGAATCCGTCGACTGCTATGAAGATCAGGAAGTTACAGAGTATTCCCAGAATGAAAAGGCTAAGATATCCGTCGTTCACTTTTGCTTCGATAAACGAGGTGTCCATCTCCAGCCTGGTGCACTTGAGCCCCGTGGCGAAGATGAATGCTCCGACGAAGTTGCCCACCCAGATCAGGACCAGAGTTCCGATAAAGGATGGTTTCTGTTCAAGGCTGTAGCATACTTTGCCCGTGAACAGGTGGGCGCCGTATGTGCAGATCACGAACAGGCCTATTACGAAGAACAATGCTCCCGCGATCTTGTTGCCCGAAAGTATGAATGCGGTGCCGCCAAAGGAAATACATATTCCCGCGAAAATTGCGCTTACAAATACTTTAAATGTTTTCAAAGCTGTTTCCTCCTGATGTTAGATTATAACGTAACGGCCCTCTTTTCTCTTTGGAGCCTTAGGTGTCATTTTAGGATAACCCAGAGTTACGATGGCGACCAGTTCGCCCTTGTCGGGCGCGAAAGCTTCCCGCAGGGCTTTGCTGTTTGAGCCTTCTTCCGCAGGCGTCAGCCAGCATTTACCCGAGTCGTTGCTTGAATCCTGAAGAGGCGCTGTCAGCCAGCAGCTTCCGATGCCTTTTGCAGTGGCTGCAAGCAGGATGTTTTCAAGGGCCGCTGACACGCTTTCCACCATGGGAGCATCAGTCTTGGTCAGTCCCGGCTTGTTCAGGAACGCCAGTATCACGACCGGAGCACCGCCCAGCATGCGGATGAATTTGATGCTTTCTTCCGCTACCTGCGGGAATGAAGCGAAACGTTCTCTCAGCGCAGGAGCGCAGTCATCGGAGACCTGCCCCATGACCTCATAGACTTTTTTCATTTCCTCAGGGCTCTTTACAGCCACGAAATACCATGGCTGAAGATCCACAGCCGAAGGGGCGTAAGTGCCCGCCTCCAGGATCTCTTTCAGATCCTCATCGGAAATCGGAGTGTCTTCGTAACTTCTGATACTTCTCCGGTTCATTATTATATCTTTAAATTCCATGATTTTTCCTTTCCCGATGCGCAGACAGAACCGTCTGCGAAGGTGATTTATATCTTTTAAAAGCGCCGGAAATATGATACATCTCCGCCTTTTATACTACACTAAATCCGGGCCGTTGTAAAACACGACGGGCATAGAAATCACCATGCCTTTTTAAAGGATTTAAGATATAATATAAATGTAAAAGAAAGTGCAGGAACCGGGGAGGCGAGGACAATAAGTAACACAAACCGGTTAAACTGAACCTGAAGAATCTCAAGGAAAAGACCGGCGAGAACGAATGGCCCGACGGAGCCCTGGAAGTCCTTGAAGACTACGTATATATGGGCGGATACAACGGCAACCCCAATGCGGGAGTCGTAAAGGACACCTGGCAGCATGGAGAGGACGTAGACACCGTTGACTGGGAAGACTATCCCTGGACAGAGAACAAGGCCATCGGCAACAAGTCCAAGTACAGGATCGAATGGCACAACGAAGGCAGCGGCATCCAGGTATGGTTCTACAACGGCGACACAGGTCAGGGAGTATCGTTCAAATAGGAGGAGAAAGTGACTGAAAAAAGATCGTGTATAGACTGCGGAGCGCTGAACTGCCATACGCGGGATAAAGCGTATCCCGGTTTCTGCCCCACCACAGGAACGGACGCCAAAACCGTTGAAAAGGTGCGCAAGCTGTATGAAGAGGAAGAAAACCGGAAAGTGTCGGTAATATCCGCGGAGATCGAAAACGAATTCTATCTGCGTTATACGAGGGTGGAAGAAACGATTGAATTTGCCCGCAGGATGGGCTTTAAGAAGATCGGCATCGCCACCTGCGTGGGACTGATCGAAGAAAGCAGGACTTTGGCAAAGATACTGAGAAACCGGGGGTTTGAAGTATACGGCGCAGTGTGCAAGATCGGTTCTTTTGATAAGACAGATGTGGGCGTGGCAGAAAAGGATATAACCAGGACCAGTCCTGTTATGTGCAATCCCGTAATGCAGGCGGAGGTGCTGAACCGAGAAGGCACGGACTTCAACATCGTTATGGGACTGTGCGTGGGTCACGACAGCCTGTTCTATAAATATTCGGAGGCGCTGGTGACCACTCTGGTTGCCAAAGACAGGGTCCTGGCCCACAATCCGGCCGGTGCGCTGTATCAAGCGAAGGCATATTATAAAAAACTGCTGGAGGATGAGGACTGACTGCCGGTAAACACAGGAACTGAAAACGTTTGTGAATAAGTGGAGGGATCCAGGCGACCCCTCCCTTTTTATGGCGAAAAATGTTGACATAATCACATGGATGCGTTAAAATAGCCCATAGTTGCGATGCGGAAGCGTTGCAAAGGAAAATAAAATAACTCAAAGACGATGACGAAGAAAGTAGGCCTTGTCTTATCCCACAGAGAGTCGGGGATGGTGTGATCCCGGCGGAGGCGGACGAGAAACCGAAGATCCCTTCTGAGTTGCAGAGCTGAAGCAGATGTGAGTAAGTTCTGACGGTTTTCCCCCGTTATCGGGAACGCGTATGTTAGTATGTTGTATCGGGTGGTTGCGAATCTATAAGTTCGTCCTAATACAGGACGGATTTTTTCTTTATTGAGCGGCCGGCGGGAAAAGATCCGGCGCGGAGCGAAGGCAAGCGGACCTGACAGCATCAGAGGAACTGAAAAGGAGAAAACAATGAACAGAGATGGAGTAGAGATCCGCTGGCACGGCAGAGGAGGTCAGGGCGCGAAGACAGCGTGCCTGCTTCTGGCAGACGTAGCTTTCAACACAGGAAAGTATGTGCAGGGATTCCCGGAGTACGGTCCGGAAAGAATGGGAGCGCCCATCACGGCCTACAACAGGATCACAGAGACTCACTGCAATGTGCATTCCAACATCTACAAACCGGATTACGTGGTAGTCGTTGACGAGACCCTTCTCAAATCCGTGGACGTGACCAACGGCCTCAATGAGAAAGGCGCGGTCATCATCAATTCCAACAAAGATCCGGAAGAGCTGAGGGATGAGCTCAACGGGTACAAAGGGAAAGTGTGCACCGTTGACGCGAAGAAGATATCCGTGGATACAATAGGAAAGAACTTCCCCAACACGCCTATGCTGGCGGCAGTCGTAAAGGTCAGCGGCGTCATAGATGAGACTCAGTTCATCGACGATATGGAGGAGTCTTTCAAGCACAAATTTTACAACAAGCCTCAGATGATAGAGGGGAACATGAAAGCCCTGAAGAAGGCGCTGAATGAAGTACAGACCAGCTAGGGCAGGAGGAGAGATAAATGAAAACCAAAGCAAGCGAACTCAATGAACAGTCAACGTGGCAGGAAGTCACCACGGGAGCTGAAATATATGAACCGGCAACGTCGCTGCTGGTGAATACCGGAGAATGGAGAACCATGAGGCCGGTATTCCTGAAGGACAAATGCAAGCAGTGTATGCTTTGCGTGCCCTTCTGTCCGGACAGCTCGATACCGGTGAAAGACGGGAAAAGAGAAGACTTTGATCTTATGCACTGCAAGGGATGCGGCATCTGCGCCAAGGTGTGTCCTTTCGACGCGATCGATTTCGTTGAGGAGGTGAAGTAAATGGCTATAAGAGACAGACTTTCCGGAAACGAAGCCGTCGCCATCGCCATGCGGCAGATAGAACCCGACGTTATGGGCGCATTCCCAATCACGCCGTCAACAGAGATACCGGAGTACTTTTCCAGTTTCATAGCGGACGGACTTGCAGATACGGAGTTCATAGCCGTTGAATCCGAGCACAGCGCCATGTCCACATGCATGGGAGCCTCCGCTGCGGGAGCAAGAGCCGTTACGGCAACATCCTCAGCGGGACTTGCGTATATGTGGGAACTGCTTTACGTAGTTGCATCCGCAAGGCTTCCGGTGACCATGGCTGTGGTAAACAGAGCCTTAACGGGGCCTATCAACATCAACAACGACCACTCCGACTCCATGGGAGCAAGAGACTCCGGATGGCTGCAGATATACGCTGAGACCAACCAGGAAGTATACGACAATTTCATCCAGGCCATACCGATCGCTGAAGCGGCAAGGCTTCCGATCATGGTGTGTCAGGACGGCTTTATAACCAGCCACGGTGTTTCCAACATCGACCTTATCGAAGACGAAAAAGTCAAGGGCTTCGTAGGCGAGTACAGACCGGAGAACTACCTTCTCAAGCATGAGAACCCGCTGGCGGTAGGCCCTTACGGAACATCTCCCTATTACATGGAGTTCAAGAGGCAGCAGGCCCAGTCCATGAAAGACGCAATGCCGATCATCATGGACGTGGCAGAGCGTTTCGAGCGCATGACCGGAAGGAAGTACGGCTTTTTCGAGGAGTATATGATGGACGACGCCGAAGTCGCCCTGGTGTGCATAGGCTCAAGCGCCGGCACCGGCAAGGAAGCCGTAGACAGACTCAGAGCAGAAGGCAAGAAGGTCGGACTCATTAAGCTGAGAGTGTTCAGACCTTTCCCGCGCATACCGCTTGCGGAGGCAATGTGCAAAGTAAAGGCCGTAGCCATCATGGACAAGGCGGAGAGTTTCTCCAACAGCGGCGGTCCGCTCTTCAATGAAGCCAGAAGCTCCCTCTATGACCTGAAGGACAAGCCCTACGCCATCAACTACATATACGGTCTTGGCGGCAGAGATATCAGGGTCGAGGATTTCTACGACATTTATCAGGATCTGTTCGTTATCATCGAGCATGATGATCCTGGCGACGTTTACAGATACATCGGAGTAAGAGACTCCAGATTCAGATAGAGAGGTATTGAAAATGGCTTACAGCTTAAAGAAAGAATTAGAGAAAAAAGAAAGGTTCGTGGGCGGACACAAACTCTGTGCAGGCTGCGGAGCCGGCGTGACGGTACGCGCTGTCCTCAGGGCTCTCAAGCCTGAGGATAAGGCGGTCATAACCAACGCCACCAGCTGTCTGGAAGTTTCTTCATACATGTACCCCCACACAGCTTATACAGAGAGCTTCATCCACAGCGCTTTTGCCAACGCCGCGGCCACCTGCTCGGGTGTGGAGACCGCATACCGGGCTTTGAAGAAAAAGGGCAAGGTACAGGACACTTTCAAGTTCATAACCTTCGGCGGTGACGGCGGAACATATGACATAGGAATCCAGTCTCTTTCGGGAGCAATGGAAAGAGGCCACGACATGGTCTATGTCTGCTACGATAACGAAGCCTACATGAACACAGGTATCCAAAGGTCTTCATCCACTCCGAGATTCGCCGATGCGACTACTTCGCCGGTTGGAAAAGAATCTCCGGGCAAGATCCAAAACAAGAAGAACCTGACTAAGATCATCGCGGCCCACAACATCCCGTACGCGGCCCAGACCACTTTCCTGGGCGATTTCAGGGACCTGCATCAGAAAGCGGAAAAGGCTATATACACCGAGGGTCCGTGTTTCCTGAACATCCTTTCACCGTGTCCGAGAGGCTGGAGATATGAAACCAGCGATCTGGCAGAGATCTGCCGTCTTGCGGTGGACACCTGCGTATGGCCCATGTATGAGATCGAAAACGGCGTATGGCGCATGACATATACTCCGAAGAAAAAGCTTCCTGTTGAAGAGTTCCTGAAGAAGCAGGGCAGATTCGCTCACATGTTCAACAAGGGCAACGAGTGGATGATCGAGGAAGCCCAGCAGTACGTAGACGAGCAGTACGAAAAGATACTTTCACGCTGCGAATAGCAGGCTGCGGCCGGGCGGACAGGTTTTCGTGCCGCCGGCAGAAACTTTAAGTGAAAAAAGACCGGGAAATATGATATAATCGTCTCGGACGAGATATCACAAAGGAGGGAATCCGATGAAAAAGTTTGTAAAAATAGCAATCGTTGTAGCTATAGCGCTTGCATGCCTCACTATCGGCACGGAAAGCGATGAGGAAGAAGTCATAGTAGAACCGGAAGCAGAAGAATAAGCAGGACTGCGCTGAAAAGGGCGCATGAGTTCGCGCGGACATTTTACAGATCTGCGCGCCGGTCAGAAGATAAAAGAGCGGAACCGTAATGGGGCTCCGCTTTTTGTGTAAGAAAAACCCCGCGGCACGCGCGGGGCTTTGTATTGTTTTTGCGAATGAAGAGGTCTATTTGTTACCTATCTCCGGCAGTTTGGCGAAGCTGGCTTCCAGCTCTTCGTCGGTCGGGATGTAGTCGTCCATTTCTCCGTCGTTGAATTTCTGGTAAGCCACCATGTCGAAGTAGCCGGTTCCTGTCAGACCGAATACAATAGTCTTTTCCTCACCGGTCTCTATGCACTTTTTGGCCTCGTCAATAGCGACTTTAATGGCGTGTGAACTTTCCGGAGCAGGCAGGATGCCTTCAACTCTGGCGAATTCCTGAGCCGCTTCGAATACTGAAGTCTGCTCGACCGCTCTCGCTTCGATGAGCCCGTCGTGATAGAGCTGTGACAGGATAGTGCTCATGCCATGATATCTCAGGCCGCCTGCGTGGTTGGCTGACGGGATGAACTCGCTTCCCAGGGTGTACATCTTTGCCAGCGGGCAGACATGACCTGTGTCGCAGAAGTCGTAAGCAAACTTTCCGCGTGTGAAGCTTGGGCATGAAGCCGGCTCAACGGCGATGATCTGATAATCGTTTTCGCCTCTCAGCTTTTCTCCCACGAAAGGTGAAATAAGTCCGCCCAGATTGGATCCGCCGCCTGCGCAGCCGATGATCATATCCGGCTTGATATCGTACTTGTCCAGTGCGGCCTTCGTCTCAAGGCCGATGACTGTCTGATGGAGCAGTACCTGGGAAAGCACGCTGCCCAGAACGTACTTGTATCCGTCTGTGGAGACAGCTTCTTCAACTGCTTCCGAAATAGCGCAGCCCAGACTTCCCGTAGTTCCCGGATGCTCTGCCAGGATCTTCTGTCCTATCTGTGTCGTGTCGGAAGGCGAAGGTGTCACCCGTGCGCCGTATGTACGCATAACTTCACGCCTGAAAGGCTTCTGTTCGTATGATACTTTTACCATGTATACTCTGCAGTCCAGGTCAAAGTATGAGCATGCCATGGAAAGGGCTGTGCCCCACTGACCGGCTCCCGTCTCTGTGGTCACTCCTTTGAGGCCCTGCTGTTTTGCGTAGTATGCCTGAGCGATGGCCGAGTTGAGCTTATGGCTTCCGCTGGTGTTGTTGCCTTCGAACTTATAGTAGATCTTGGCAGGCGTGCCCAGTTTTTCTTCAAGGCAGTAGGCCCTTACCAGCGGTGAAGGTCTGTACATTTTGTAGAAGTTCACGATGTCTTCAGGGATGTCGATGTAGGCATCCGTATCGTTAAGCTCCTGTTTTACCAGTTCTGTACAGAAAACAGGCTCCAGTTCTTCCTGCTTGAGAGGCTCGCCCGTTGCTGGGCTGATGAGCGGTGCCGGCTTGTTTTTCATGTCGGCTCTCACGTTGTACCATTGCTTCGGCAGCTCGTTCTCTGCTAAATAGATTTTGTAAGGGATTTTTTCGTTTGTCATTTTCTTTTCTCCTTTCCTACGGCTCTTTACTTCAGATCTACTTCAGGAAGAGGATAAACAAAAAAGGTCCTCATCCCGGCTTCGGGACAAAAACCTGAGTTAATGCTATGCCACCCTACACTAAAAAGTGTGATCTTCAAGTACGCCTTTGATACCTGCTCCTCTTTTTACGGGTGGAGCTCCCGTCAGGTGCTACTCGGCTACATGGCCTTTCGTCCTGCCCTCATAAGTCCATTCGGTAAAGTCCTGACTGCTGAACTCTCAGCAACTTCAGCTCTCTGTATAGCCGGTGTCTGTACTTACTAGTCTTAATCATAGGTTTAAGTATTAAGTTGACATTACCCATTATACAGGTCTTGTTTTTCAAGTCAAATATTTTTGCAAAAAACCCGGATTTTTTTTATAATTAAGCCGCAGAGGCAGTTGATTTAAGCTGCAGAAACAGCTGTGGCAGGAAAGCCCGGAGAATTTCCCGGGACCGGCTGCAGGGTTAAAAGGAGAAGGAAATGAAGATACTGGTAGCATATTTTTCTAAATCCGGCAAGACCGAGCGCGCGGCCATGGCTATAGCCGCCGCGGTGGACGGAGAGATATACAGGATAAGAACGAAGAAAAAGTACCCTCTCAGTTTCATGCTTACGGTAAATGAGCTGAGAAAAGAACTTAAGACAGGAGAAAGGCCGGCTCTTGCGGGAGGTCTGCCTAAGGTGGAGCAGTACGACAAGATACTGCTGGGATTCCCGGTATGGGCAGGATCCCTGCCGCCGGCAGTCATCGGCTTCCTTGAGAAGTGCGACCTTAAGGGCAAGGACGTATATCCCTTCTTCACCAGCAGGGGCGGCGCGGCCCGCAAGGCAGACGGCGTCATAGAAGCCGCATGCGAAGCCAAAGTCCATCCATTCATGAACGCCACCAGACTGAAGAAAGTCAAAGTGGACAAGTGGCTGGGACTGTAGGCACAAGAATCGGCATAACAAAGGATCAAAAAACACTGTCAGATGAACATGTCATCCGGCAGTGTTTTTGTTTCATATTTATTGCGGCGGATCAGCGCTATTTGTCCGATTTTGTGATTTTAACGCTTTCCAGTATGGCCTTTACGTCTTTATCATCCATGGAGATGGTTTTGTCGCCGTTCTTCAGGACGACATTTATCTGTATAGAGTCATCGTCATCAACTACAGTTTCCAGGATGGCATATTTGTACGTGCCGTCCATTTGTTCGCCGGTGTACCAGTTCCACTCGTAGTTTTCCAGCTTCAGCGGTTTCTGTTTTTTGACATTTTCGTAGAAGGCTTTCATTTCATCGATACCACCAAAAGTGTAATCTTCCAAATACAGAATGGTTATCCCGTTCGCATTAAGGATGTCTTCTGTTTTCTCTATGCCCTTGTACAGATATATCGAATTCGGATCCGCGTCCTCTTCACTGGCCGTCTCCTCACCGGAACTGTCGGTAGTCGTGTTGAACAGCTCCTCAGAAGAAAGGGCTTTCCAGCCGTCGGGAACGGTACAGCTTATATTGCCGGCATCATATGTTTCGCCGGATTCACAGCCGGTCATAGCGATGCCGAAAGACATGAGCATTATACAGACAACCGCAAGCAGTAATTTCTTTTTCATTTTTTGCCCTCCTTTTGCGCAGATATCTCTGCCCGGGAATAAACGGCATGCCCAATAAGCCGCCGCCTTATTTCACAAACTTGTCTATGGCGTCCTTCAGGTCATCGATGGCCGCCTGATCGCCGTCCTTTACCGCGTCGACGATGCAGTGCTCGATGTGGTCCTCAAGGATGAGTTTGCCCGTGTTGTTCAGCGCGGAAATAACGGCGGAAAGCTGTATCAGTACTTCTGAACAGTCCCTGCCGTTTTCGATCATCTTTGTGACGGACTGAAGATGCCCCGAAGCCTTGGCCAGCCTGTTCAGGACTGCCTTGGTGTGCTCGTGGGAATGAACATGTCCGTGACTGTGATCATGGGAATGCCCGTGGTCATGGTCGTGATCGTGCGCGTGTATGTGGTTGTGTTCATTTTCTTTCTTCATACCACACATTTTACAATAAAGCGCGCCTTTTATCCAGTCGTTTCTGCAAGTCCGTATAAGTTGCATAAATCGCTTTTTTAAGGCAAAATAAAGGATATGGAGAACGAAAACACTTCCGGGAAGCAACTAAGCCCGAAAGAAAATCTTGCGCAGCAGATCCTGGAGTTTACACAGGAGCAGATAATAGTCCGCATGCCATATATGAGCAGAGCGGTCCTTAAGATGCCTGCGGTCTTCATTGCGGAAAAGGATGAGGAGAAAAGATACCAGAGCATGTACTCGGATCCGGACACCATGGGAACGGACGGTATCAACGTGTACTGCAACGCGGAAGGGATCATACAATGGTTCGAAAAAGCCCCGTCGATGCTTCCGAGAAGATATCTGCACATGGTGCTTCACTGCCTCTTCAGCCATCCGTTCCAGTATACGGCGCTGAAGGAAGAGTACTGGGATCTGGCGGCGGACATGGCCGTTGAGTATGTGATCATGAATCTGGGCATGAAGGAGCTTGCCTCCGACAGGGATCCGGAGCGGAAGAAAGTTCTCAAAGAGATAGAAGCAGATGCGGGAAAGATAACCGCGGAAAAGATATACCACTTCCTCATATCAGATGAGGACAGAGCTTACGATCTGCTGAAACTGAGCGGGCTTTTCGTGGGCGACACTCACGACTTCTGGATAGACAGGGAGACGGCGGTAAGCGATATGATCGTTGCCCGTCAGTGCAGCCTCATGGAGCTTGAGGACAAGGTGGAAGAGTGGATCAGGGCAGGCGAGCAGACTCGCATCGACATGGAGACCCAGACCGGACGGGAAGGACATGCCCCCGGAGCACTGGTCAAGAAGGTCACCAGGATCAGGAGAGACGATAACGACTACACGGAGTTCCTGAAACAGTTCGCTGTGGCCTGTGAAGAGGTCCATATAAACCAGGATGAATTCGACTACATTTTCTATACATACGGGCTGGATCTTTATGACGACATGCCCCTGATCGAGCCTCTGGAATACAGGGACGCCAACAAGATCAGGGATCTGGTCATCGCCATAGACACCTCCGGTTCTTGTCAGGGCAGGACTATCAGGGATTTCCTGAACAAGACATATTCCATCCTGAAGAACACGCAGAGTTTCATGCCCAGGATGAACGTGCATATAATACAGAGCGACTGCGAGATACAGCGTGACATAAAGATCACGTCGGAGCGGGAGTTCGAGAAATACATACAGGATGTGGAGATCGCCGGTTCCGGCGGAACAGATTTCAGGCCGGTGTTCTCATACGTGGATGACATGATAGAGGCAGGGGAATTCCTGCAGCTTCAGGGGCTGATCTATTTCACCGACGGAATAGGCAAGTTCCCTTCCATGGAGCCGGAGTACAAGACGGCCTTCGTCTTTCTTGACAGCGGGCAGAAGATGCCCGATGTTCCTGAGTGGGCGGTAAAGACCGTGTTCCCGGCGGAAAGCTGAGGCGGACCTTAGGCCGCGGAGCCTGAGGCAACGAATGAAGACGGGTAAACGCGCGAAAGCGCATTTCACATACGGATAAAGGAGAGAAACGTGAATATCCAGGAAGCGAAAAAGCAGATAAAAGAAGCCATAAGCATTTACCTTAAAAAGGACAGCTACGGCAATTACAGGATCCCAATCGAAAGACAGAGACCCATATTCCTCATAGGAGCGCCGGGCATAGGAAAAACTGCCATCATGTCCCAGATAGCCAACGAGCTGGACATAGGGCTGGTCGCATATTCAATGACCCATCACACGCGGCAGAGCGCCCTGGGTCTTCCGAGGATCGTAAAGAAAGAGTTCAGAGGCACCGAGTATGTGGTTTCCGAATACACCATGAGCGAGATCATAGCCAAGGTGTATGAGACCATCGAGAAGAGCGGCAAGGAAGAAGGGATACTTTTCCTGGACGAGATAAACTGCGTTTCGGAGACGCTGACCCCGTCGATGCTCCAGTTCCTCCAGTACAAGGTGTTCGGCAGCCACAGGGTTCCTGAAGGATGGATCGTGGTGACTGCAGGAAACCCGCCTGAATACAACAGGTCGGTCCACGAGTTTGACATAGTGACTCTTGACAGACTCAAGGTAATGGAGATCGAGCCGGATTATTCGGCATGGAAAGCCTACGCAAGACAGCAGGGGATACATTCGGCCATCGTTACGTATCTGGATATAAGAAGAGACGATTTCTATAAAGTAGTGAATACCGCCGACGGCGCAAGCTACGTGACCGCCCGTGGCTGGGAAGACCTGTCGGAGGCTATATACATGTATGAAGAAAGCGGCTTTGCCGTGGATGAAGCGCTGGTGAGCCAGTACATCTGCGACAGGCACGTGGCAGGTGAGTTCATAACCTATTACGACCTGTACAGAAAGTATGACATGGATTATCAGGTGAGAGATATCCTGGACGGAAAGGAATCATCCGAAACTGCTCGCCGCGCCAAGGAAGCGGGACTGGACGAGAGGATAACCCTTCTGGGTCTCATAACCGAGGCTCTTGCACCGTGCATAAGACAGAGCATGGAAACCCAGGACGGTCTCAGAAATCTCCAGAAAAAGCTGGTAGCCATCAAGAGCGCCGTTCAGGAAAACGAAGACGCGGATATCAAACTGCTGCTTTCTGATATGGCTGCGGAAGCGGCGGACACTATTGACAGAGCTGAAGCTGCAGGCGGCCTGACCGTGGGAGAGAGAAACGAGAACCAGTACGTGATCGCCTTTGCGGAGAACGCCGTAAGACAGGCGGAAATTTCTTCTGCCGGAGCAGCGACGGAAAAATTCAAGGCCGTTGAAGAGGAATACATGGCCAGAGTCAATCAGATGGAAGAAGAGGCGGAGACCATCGGCAAGCAGCTGAAAAACGCCTTTGCATTCATAAAGGAAAATCTGGGCGAGGGAAACGAGATGCTCATATTCGTCACGGAGCTGACATTCGATCCGGCCAGCGCCAGATTTATTGCCGAGCACGGCAGTGACGAGTATAATGAGTATAACAGGAAATTCATGCTGTATGAGCGTAACGCTGAACTGATGGAACAGGTCCAGAGGTGGAGACACTATGCGGGCCACAGCGGTTCCGATGGCGGAAAGCCTCAGCAGAACGATCAGGACGACGAGCGCGCTAAAGAAGCTGCAAAGCAGGGCATCGCTGTGGAAACCATAAAACTGGCAGGGTCGGACAAGAACAAACAGAACTGACTTCCGTGCCGGTGGACAAGGTCGTTCTGACCGGAGTTTCTGAGGACCGGGCGGCGGCAGAGCCCGGGTTCAGGATGAAGACATGGGTGACAACGGAAGAAACGAGACATTTGAATATACGGAAGCGCCGGACGGGGTCTGCATAACCAGGTATCTGGGAGATGCGGAAACGCTGACCATCCCTGACGCCATTGACGGCAAACCGGTCAGGGAGCTGGGTGAGTATGCCTTTTACGACGAGTCCGTAAAACTGCGCAAAGCAGTGGTACCGGGAAGCGTGAGGAAAGTAGGTCCTTACGCTTTTGCCATGTGTTCATATCTGGAAGAGATAGTTCTGGAAGAAGGCGTGGAAGAACTGTGTGAAGCTTTCGCCCAGTCCACCGCGGTGGAAAAGATCCGCATCCCTGCGTCCGTAAAAGAGATAGCTACTCCGGAAGAGATCGAATTCAGTATAATCGTGGATGAGGCCAGTCCCTATTTCACCGGTGACGGGTTCGGACTGTACAGGAAAGAGGAGGACGGACTGAGGCTACTTTGCGTCGATCCGGAGATCGAAAAAGAGACCTATGAAGTGGCAAACGGGACGACCGCGATCGAAAAGTACGCCCTCCACGGCAACGGGCGTCTTACTTCGGTCATCCTTCCCGCGACCCTGAAAGAGATACCCGAAAGCACCCTTTCCGGATCAAAACGCACCGGCGGCGCAGGGGAAGGAATAGAGGAAATCAACGTAAACGGATGGCAGCAGAACGCACCGTTCTTTACCTGGGACGGATGTCTCTACAAAAGACGGGGAGAGATAACAGACGGCATTGAACTTATATATGCATTCAGGAAAAGAAGGATGCTGACGCTTCCCAGAGACGTGGCGGCCATAGACGAATTCGCTCTGACCAACTGCGGAGCGGAGATACTGACTGTAACGTCGGAGCAGATCGATATACACAGAAACGCGTTCAGAGGATGCCCTCTCAGAGAGATAGTTCTGGCGTCACAGTCCCGCATAGATGAGGGCGAACCGCTGAGAATAATGTTCCCGACCAGCGTGGCTCATCTCAGGGAAGATCTTATGGAAGGCTTTGGTGCCGGGGAAGAGTTCTACGATTTCACCGTATATGACAGGACCCTTGCGGAAGCATACCTGAGCAGAGAGCGGATAGACATGATACTGAACCGGCTGGAGTATCCCGACTGCATGGCAGACGGCATGAGGGAGAAACTGCTGTCGAGAATAAAGGGCGAATGGGAGAAGTGCCTGGATATAATAGTGAAGGAAGACGACAGGGACGCAGTCGCAGCCATATGCGAACAGGATCTTCTCAAGGCAGAAGAGCTGGACGAATGGATCCGCTATCTGTCCGAGTTCGGCGAAGGTTTCGGCACCTCCGCTAAAGATAAAATGGTATCCTTTATCGGCTACAAGAACGAAAAGTTCGGGGAGACCAGACACGATTATTCGTTGTAAAATACAGCCCGCAGACTCGTCGGAAGGGGCGGGCTTTTTATTTTGAAAAAAATTAGCACTCACCTCTTGACAGTGCTAACAAAAAGAGTTATATTAAAGCTGTGCCAAGGAAAAGGCACTTAAAAGAACAACAAAACAGAGTTGAGAATAAACTATAACAACCGAAGCTCGCGTAAAGAAAAGCAAGCTGCAACAACAAACCTATGACAAAGGAGGAAATAAAAATGTTATTACCAAGCCTTATGAACGGAAACTTTTTCGACGACTGGATGCCAGACTTCCCAAGCGGGAAAGACTTTTTCAGAGGAAACGCAGCTAACGGCATGATGAAGACAGACGTCAAGGAAACAGAGAAAACTTTTGAACTTGAAATGGATCTTCCGGGATTCAAGAAGGAAGATGTAACAGCTAAGCTGGACAACGGATATCTGACCATCAGCGCAACAAGAAACATCGACAATGATGAGAAAGACGAAGACGGCAAGTATATCCGCAGAGAAAGATACACGGGAAGCTGCTCAAGAAGCTTCTATGTAGGCGAGAATGTAACGGAAGAAGACATTCAGGCCAAGTTCGACAACGGAACACTGAAGCTGTCAGTTCCGAAGGACGTTCCGAAGAAAGTCGAGGAACAGAAATTCATCTCAATAGAAGGTTAAACAACTTTACTCACATAATTTACCTCATGACACTAAAAGGCAGGCCTGTTAACAGGTCTGCTTTTACTATTCCCGGATTTGTAATATAATGTAAACGTAGCAAAAGCATTTCTTTTTTCGCGGGGGATGAAACAATGAAAAGAAAACGTGTGATAGCGGTACTGCTTTCGCTGATGATAGCAGTGTTCATGGGACCGACATCGGTCTGGGCGGCGGATGACGAAACCGTCTCCGAAATCAAAGTAACGGAAAATGAAAAAATCACTCTCGATACGCCGGACAACGACGAACTGTACGAACAGTATCTGGAAAAGGTTTTCTATGGGGACAAGGGCGGACAATCGCTGAGAAAAGGCAGACCGGCCTATGATAGCCTTTCAGAGGTTGAAAAGGGCGTGTATGATTCGCTGAAAGCTGGCGCGAAGAATATTGCGGACGGCTACGGTGACAGCGCGGAGATCCAGGTTCCGCTGACAGCCTTCGGAATCCAAAGCAGCAACGAATATACAGCAGAGGATCTGGGACTTGAGTACATATATGATTTTGATAATAGCGCGGCAAATCCCGGCCTTCAAAATGCGATCAAAAGCAAACTTTTCAGCTTTGACATGTCAAAAGTAATATACGCTTTGTATGCCGATTGCCCCTATGAGTTTTACTGGCAGCGGGGGAGTTTCAGCCATGGTCCCAGCTATTCGATAGGTATAGGGAAAAAGAATGACGGCACAGTCTATTTGTCAATAACAAAGGGCTATTACAAAGTCAGCATGACTGTCGATCCCAAGTTCCGGGCAGACGGCGGTAACCAGTATTCCGTAGATACGGCAAAAACAGGAGCGGCGCTGACTGCTGTTTCCAACGCGCAGACGATCGTTCAGAATGCCGGATCAATGACGGACTACAACAAACTGGTATACTACAAGGATCAGATCTGCAGCCGTGTGGAATATGACTATGATGCGGCGTCAAGCGGCAGCAGCTCAGACGGCGGCCCCTGGGCGATGATCTACGTATTTGATAACGATACCAATACGAAAGTCGTATGCGAAGGATATATGGAAGCATTCCAGTATCTCTGCGACAATACCA
>JAFYIC010000020.1 GCA_017538845.1 Bacillota bacterium
GAAGCCGACAGTACTCAACAACGTTGAGACTTACGCAAACATCCCGCAGATCATCAGAAACGGCGGAGACTGGTTCACACAGTTTGGTACCGAAGGTTCATCCGGAACCAAGGTATTCGCACTGGGCGGCAAGATCAACAACATCGGTCTTGTAGAAGTACCAATGGGAACAACACTCCGTGAGATCATCTTCGACGTAGGCGGCGGAATTCCGAACGGAAAGCAGTTCAAGGCTGTACAGACAGGCGGTCCTTCAGGCGGATGTATTCCTGAGGAAATGCTTGATGTAGCTATCGACTACGACTCCCTGAAGAAGATGGGATCAATGATGGGCTCCGGCGGTATGATCGTAATGGACGAGAATACATGTATGGTAGACCTTGCAAGATTCTTCCTCGACTTCACAGTTGACGAATCCTGCGGTAAGTGCCCACCGTGCCGTATCGGTACAAAGAGAATGCTTGAGATCCTTGAGAAGATCACATCCGGTAGAGGCGAGCTGGAAGACCTTGATAAGCTGGAAACACTGGCACAGAACATCAAGGAATCCGCACTTTGCGGACTCGGCCAGACTGCTCCTAACCCGGTACTCAGTACTATGAAGTACTTCCGTGATGAGTATGTAGCACACGTTGTTGACAAGAAGTGTCCTGCCGGCGTATGTAAGTCAATGGTTAGATACCAGATCGACCCAGAGACATGTAAGAAGTGCGGCATCTGTGCTAAGAACTGTCCTGTTGGATGTATCGAGGGAGACAAGAATACTCCATACGTTATTGATCAGGAAAAATGCGTTAAGTGCGGAATGTGTATGGAAAAATGTCCGTTCAAGTCTGTACTTAACAATGCATAAGAAAGGAGCGTAAGCAATGAAAAAAGTCAATGTAACAATCAATGGCATCCAGGTTTACGTACCAGCTGACTACACGATCCTTCAGGCGGCTAGAGAAGTACATATTGATATTCCTACACTTTGCTTCCTCAAGGACGTCAACGAGATGGGCTGCTGCCGTATGTGCGTTGTAGAAGTAAAAGGTTCGAAGACATTGCAGGCTGCTTGCGTACATCCTGTAAAGGAAGGTATGGAAGTACTGACACACTCAGCTAAAGTTATGAAGGCAAGAAAAGCTACACTGGAGCTGATCCTCTCCAACCACGACGGAGACTGCCAGACATGTACAAGAAGCTGGATGGACTGCGAACTTCAGGTATTAGCTAATAAACTGTCAGTAGATACTATCCGTTTCCAGGGAAATCCGAAAGAGAGACTCCCTATCGACGAAGGTATCTCGATCGTCAGAAACAACAACAAGTGCATCCTCTGCAGAAGATGCGTGAGCGCTTGTAAAAAGATCCAGACAGTATCAGTAATCGATACTATCAACAGAGGTTACAGCACAGTAATCGGATCACCATTTGAAATGCCTCTTGGCGAAACACCGTGCGTAAACTGCGGACAGTGCATCAACGCATGTCCTGTAGCTGCGCTTGCTGAAAGAAACCAGACTCAGGAAGTTTGGGACATGATCACAGATCCTGACCTTCACGTGATCGTTCAGACTGCTCCGGCAGTAAGAGCTGCTCTCGGCGAAGAATTCAGAATGGGCATCGGTCACGCTGTAACAGGCAAGATGGCTACAGCTCTGAAGATGATGGGATTTGACAAAGTTCTCGATACAGATACAGGTGCTGACCTGACTATCATGGAAGAGGGAACTGAGCTGATCAACAGAATACAGAACGGCGGCACACTGCCACTGATCACATCCTGCTCACCGGGCTGGATCAAGTTCTGTGAACACAACTTCCCGGATCTGCTTGACAACCTTTCAACATGTAAGTCACCGCACATGATGTTCGGCGCTATCTTAAAGACATACTATGCTGAGAAGGAAGGCATCGATCCTGATAAGATCCGTGTCGTATCGATCATGCCATGTACAGCTAAGAAGTTTGAGGCTCAGAGACCTGAGATGGAATGCGACGGCCAGAGAGACGTAGACGTAGTACTCACAACTCGTGAGCTCGCTAGAATGATCTACGATGCCGGTATCGACTTCGTAAATCTCGGCGACAGCGACTTCGACGATCCGTTCGGTAACGCATCAGGTGCCGGCGTCATCTTCGGAACCACCGGTGGTGTAATGGAAGCTGCTCTGAGAACTGTATATGAAGTAGTAACAGGCGAGCAGACTGACAGCATCGATTATGAGCAGGTTCGCGGACTTGAAGGAATCAAGATCGCAACTATCAAGATCGGTGATCTGGAAGTAAGAGCTGCTGCAGCACATGGACTCGGAAATGCAAGGAAACTGCTTGAGGCTGTAAGAGCCGGCGAACAGTTCCACTTCATCGAGATCATGGCTTGTCCTGGCGGATGCATCAACGGCGGCGGACAGCCACTGTGGAACTCTTCAGTAAGAAGCTGGAGAAACATCAGACAGGAAAGAGCTGCTGCTCTGTACTCAGAGGACAAGAACAGCCACATCAGGAAATCACACAACAACCCATCAATCAAGAAACTGTACAAAGAATTCCTGGGTGCTCCTTGCGAAGAGAAATCACATCACCTCCTGCACACACACTACAATGCAAGAGGATATTACGAAGACTAATTCTTCGGATGCGATATCAAAACCAAAAAACCAGAAAGACTGCCGCAATCGTGCGGCAGTCTTTTAGTATACGGTTAAGGCGTCCGGGCCCGCGTTGCAGTTCTCATGCCAAACGCAAAAGGCCATAATCGTTGAAAAGTTAACCAAAAGTCTTAAAAAAGAAAAAAATGGTTAACTCTGCTGCCTTTGCAGGGCATTTTTTCCGAAAAAACAAAAGCAAATGCAAAAGGAGGACCAAATTGGTATAAAAGGTCCCCACAATCGTTGAAAAGTTAACCAAAAAACATAAAAATGAAATAATTGGTTAAAAGTTTGGGATTATTGTTGATTACATAGAAGTGAAATGAATTTTTTGGCTTCGTCAGCTGACGGGAACATGGCACGTGCATTGACGGGTTTTCCGCCGCCTTTACCTCCCAGTGCGGGGGCGTACTCTTTAACTAACGCGCCGCAGTCCGGGTCGCCCTTCGAGAAGAGCAGGGTAGTGTTTTCGCTTTCGGATGTGAGCAGGACGAGCTTGCGGGTATCTTCGGGTATGCTTTCCATGATGGAGTTTCCCATGCGCATAAGATCGTCTGTCTTAAGGTCATCGAAACTCTGAGCAAAGACGAGATCGCCGGATCCTGCCGTCTGCTCAAGTATAGAATCTGTATATGATGCGATCACGGACTGCCTCAGTTTGTGTAGCTGATTACGCATGTCTTCGTTTTTCTTCTCCTGGGCGTCGATCTTCTTCAGAAGGTCGTCGGTGCCGGCGGAGTATCTGTTCCCAAGCTCTGTGAGGATATCGTGCTTTTTGTTGTAATCCTTCATGGCCCGGTTTCCGGCGTCGAAATATACGCGGAACATGTTCTTGTTTTTTTCAACTTTATATATCTTTACCAGTCCTACCTGACCGGATGTGGCGGGGTGAGTTCCGCAGCATGCCACACAGTCGGAGGGGTCGTTTTCGTCACCCACGCATACGATGGAAATGTCTTCATCGATGGCCAGTTTCTTCCTGAGAGGACGGTTTTCTGCTTCGGCCCTTGTCGCAAAACGCCTTGTTGTCACGGGCAGATTGGCCCAGATGGCTTCGTTGGTCATATCTTCCACGTGGAGAGCCATCTCGAATGAAAGTTTGTCATAAGCAGGGTCGTCTTCCAGACTTATATCCACGGTCATGTACTCGTCGCCCATGTGGAAACCACGGTTCACGCCGCCGTAGGCTTTATGGAACATACCCGAAAGGATATGCTCGCCGCAGTGGCGCTGCATGTTGTCAAAACGGTGGGGCCAGTCAAGTGCGCATGGTACGGTGCTGCCTTCTTCGGGAAGCAGTCCGCGGTCGCCGGAAGGTATTTTTACCCGGTGGAAAACTTCCTCGCTCAGATCGAACACATCGATGACTTCCAGACCTGCGATAATGCCTTTGTCACAGCTCTGGCCTCCTCCTGTAGGGAAGAAGAAAGAGCCGTCAAGCACTATGAGAGCCTCATCTTCGCACTTTTTCCACTTGAGACCCGGATACTTTTCCGCGTCTTTTTCATCATCTATTATTCCGGTGACTACAGAGTCGCCTTCTTTCATATATACATCCTGTTGATATAGTCTGACGGTTCCCATTTTCATTTCCTTTCTCCCGTGCAGCGGTTGATTTCCTGCCCGCGGCACACTCCAATTATATCACAGGCTCGGGCCGCAGACAGTATTGAAATAAAGGGGGCGGCAAAATGACAAAAGGTCCGGCATGTAGTATAATCAAAATTACGAAAGTTATTGGAATAAGCAGGGAAAGAACAAATGAGAATACCCGATTTATTAAAAGAGGACAGGATCACTTTTTCACTTGAAATATTCCCTCCCAAGAAGGCCATAAACAAGAACAAACTCTACAATATCGTAAGAGAACTGAGGCCCATAGGACCGGACTATATCAGCGTGACCCACGGTGCGGGAGGCAAGGAAAAGGATTCTTTTACATGCGAGATAGCATCGACCATAAAGAAGTGGTTCGATATAGATACCATGGCGCACCTGACCTGTGTGAACACGGACAGGGCGCAGATCGAGACTGCCATCGATAATCTGAAAGCCAGCGGAGTAAAGAACGTGCTGGCGCTTCGCGGTGACATCGATCCCGAAAAGGGAAACACCGGAGATTATGAGCACGCAAATGAGCTCGTGAGCATCATAAAAGAAAAAGGCGGGCTCAACATTCTGGGAGCATGCTACCCGGAAGGCCACTACGAGAGCCCGGATCTTGATACGGACATCGAGAACCTGAAATACAAGATAGACGCAGGGGTAGAGGGCCTGATCACCCAGCTGTTTTTCGATAATGACCGGATGTATCATTATCTTGACAAACTGGATAAGGCAGGAATCGATGTGCCGGTGGACGCAGGCATCATGCCTATCACCAATCTCAATCAGATAAAGAGGACGGTAGCCTTGAGCGGAGCCAGTCTGCCACCTGAATTCACCAAGATGATCGGAAAGTACGAACATGATCCGGAGGGTCTTTTTGACGCGGGTCTGGATTATGCCATATTACAGATAAGGAATCTGATCGATCACGGTATCGACGGCATCCATCTGTATATAATGAATTCACCGGAAGTAGCTATATATGTGTACGACGGTATCAAGGATCTGCTGTAACGGAGAAGAGATTTGAATATTTTTGAGGAACTGAAAAACAGAATATTGATACTGGACGGTGGCATGGGCACCATGATCCAGAAGAGCGGCGCGGATACGGACGTGCTCCCTGAAGTTCTTTCTGTGACGGATCCTGAAACGATAGTATCGATCCACAGGCAGTACGTGGAGGCAGGATCCGACATCATATACGCCAACACCTTCGGCGCCAACAGATACAAACTGGAAGGTACCGGATACAGCGTTGAGCAGGTAGTTGACTGCGCAGTGAAAAACGCGAAGAAAGCCGCAGTCGGAAAGGCACTCGTCGCAGTAAGTATGGGACCTTTGGGCAGAATGCTGGAACCGTTGGGAACACTGGCTTTCGAGGATGCGTATCAGAGCTTCAGACAAATCGCGGCGCAGGGCGAAAAGTCCGGCGCGGACATCGTAGTTATAGAAACTATGACAGATCTTTACGAGGTGAAAGCTGCAGTTCTTGCAGCGAAGGAAAACACGGATCTTCCCGTGTTCGTTTCCATGACTTTCGAAGAGACCGGCAGGACTTTCACAGGATGCGGTATAGCCAACATGGTCATGACCGCGGAAGGCCTTGGAGTTGACGCAATAGGTATCAACTGCTCTCTCGGACCTGAGGAGATATTCCCGCTGGCAGAGGAAATGTGCCGTGAAACGAAGCTTCCCGTATTTATGAAGCCAAACGCGGGGCTGCCTTCACCGGAGACCGGTGAGTACGACATTACACCGGTGGATTTCAAAGAGACCATGAGCAGGTATCCTGCGCTGGGAGTCAACAAGCTTGGCGGATGCTGCGGTACCACACCGGAGTATGTGGCGGGATTAAAGAAGATAGCAGAAGGGCTTGCGCCGGCTGAAAAGGGATCCGCGGATCATGAGAGCCGTGTATGCAGCGCTACAAGCATTACGGAGATAGACCATACGGTCGTCATAGGCGAGAGGCTCAATCCGACAGGAAAGAAAAAACTCAAACAGGCTCTGGCAGACAGGGATTTCGATTACATTATGGAGCAGGCTGCCGTGCAGGTGGATGACGGGGCGGAGATCCTGGACGTGAATACAGGGACTCCGGAAGTCGATGAAAAGGCCCTGCTTCCTGAGATCATCAAAAAGCTTCAGAGCGTTACTGATATACCGCTTCAGATAGACACATCTGATCCCGACGCCATGGAGGCGGCATTAAGGGTATATAACGGAAAACCTATCGTAAATTCCGTCAACGGGGAAAAGGAGAATCTGGACAGGCTCCTGCCGATCATTAAGAAGTACGGAGCGGCTGTGATTGGACTGACACTTGA
>JAFYIC010000120.1 GCA_017538845.1 Bacillota bacterium
AGAAGGATATACGAAAAGAATGTTTCTCGCATGGCAGAACTTTTCAGGATAAAGCCTGAAAAAGCTGTCTGCGACCTGCACCCGGCATACTTTACCACAGGATTTGCTGAAAAGTACGCAGAGGAAGCGGGCATTGAACTTATCAGAGTCCAGCATCATCACGCCCACGTGGCATCAGTCATGGCGGAGCACGACATAAAGGGACCTGTCATAGGAGTCAGCTTTGACGGGACCGGTTACGGGACCGACGGAGCCGTATGGGGCGGCGAGTTCCTTCTGTGCGAAGGCAGCGGTTTTGAACGGAAGGCCCACCTTAAATACGTCACCATGACCGGCGGCGATTCCACAGTAAGGGAAGGCTGGAAATCGGCCTTCAGTTACCGCCACGCAATAGACAGCGGCAGCTATAAAAAAGAGTCGGAAAAGGAAATAATCGTTGACATTAGTGATATAATAGAATTTGCGGAAAAAAACGGCACGCTGAAGCCTTACGAGGCTGCGGCGGCCACGGCAAAAAAAGCTATAGACATGGGGATCAACACCATCAGAAGCTCCAGCATGGGAAGGCTCTTTGACGGTGTGGCGGCGGCCCTGGGAATATGCGCGGAGAACACCTATGAAGGACAGTGCGCCATTATGCTGGAGGACGCGGCGGCAAGAGCGGCTAAGGGCGGCAGCCTTGGTGAAGCGGACGATCTGGCTCTGGCTTTCCACCGCCGTATAGCAAAGATGATCCTTGAAAACTGTCTCAGGATACATGATGAAACGGGAGCATGGGATGTGGCTCTCACGGGAGGCGTTTTCCAGAACAAACTGCTCATGGAGGATACTCTGGAACTTCTGAGAAAGCATCATCTGAGACCTTACTACAACATTTCTGTCAGCCCCAACGACGGCGGCATCGCCCTGGGGCAGGCATTCGCAGCCATGAACGGCTGAATCATACAGGAGGCTTAAAAAATATGTGCGTAGCGATACCGGGGAAAGTCATATCTGTTGAAGGAAGCAAAGCGAAAGCTGATTTCAGCGGTAATATCGTAGATGTGAATATAGGGCTGGTGGAGCCGAAAGTGGGACAGTACGTACTTGTCCACGCCGGCTGCGCTATCGAAGTCATGGAAAAAGAGAAAGCGGAGGAGATCATAGAGCTCTTCGCCGATCTTGAGGATTATGCATAGGAGAAGTTTATGGATATACAGAAGATAATAGACTATCTGAAAGCATATGACGGACCGGAGATAAAGCTGATGGAGGTGTGCGGCACACATACAGCCAGCATCTTCAAGAACGGCATCAGGAGCCTGATCTCACCTAAGATAAAGCTGATATCGGGGCCGGGATGTCCCGTGTGCGTCACCCCTGCGGCATACATCGATAAGTGCATCGAATACGCCATGAAGCCGGATCATGTGCTTCTTTCTTTCGGCGACATGATGAAGGTGCCCGGAAGCGAGGACAGTTTGTCATCGGCAAAGGGAAAAGGCGCCCGTGTGAAGCTCATGTATTCCCCCTTTGAAGCAATAGAACTGGCGGAGAAAAACCCGGAAACCACTTATGTGGTGGCAGCGGTAGGATTCGAAACGACCGTTCCGTCCTACGGGCTGATGATAGGCCAGGCTGCGGAAAAAGGAATCAGGAACATAAAGCTGGTGACAGCGCTGAAGACCATAATCCCGGCGCTGCAGTGGATATGTGAAAACGAGCCGGACATAGACGGTTTTATCTGTCCCGGCCATGTGAGCGTTATAATAGGCAGCCATGTATATGAAGATATGGCTGAAAAATACAACAAACCCTTCGTTGTTGCAGGCTTTGAAGCAGAGCATATACTTGCCGTCATATACGACATAGTATGGCAGCTGCAGCGCGGAGAAGGGCACGTAAAGAACCTCTACAGGAACGCTGTGAGAGACGACGGAAACCTGAAAGCGCAGGAGGTAATAGAGAAGTACTTCGAACCGGGACAGGCCGTTTGGAGAGGCCTGGGAAGCATCCCGGGGTCGGGGCTTTACCTGAAGGACGAGTATTCCGTATATGACGGAGGCAGCAGAGGTCTTGATAAAGATCTGGAGCTTCCCGAAGGGTGCCAGTGCGCAAACGTGATAACAGGGAGAAAGAATCCGGACGAATGTCCCATGTTCGGGACGGGATGCGATCCGGTGCATCCCTTCGGACCGTGCATGGTCTCGGCGGAAGGCGCCTGCGGTATATGGTTCAGGAACAAAAGGAGTTAGGGTATGCAGAGACGAAGCACAACGGTGCTGCTGGTACTGATACTGATCGTACTGGCCGGAGCGCTGGGATATATGATCTGGATGTTCAGGGAGACCAGCCAGACAATCAGCGACATGCAGCAGGAACTGAGGAACGTGGAAGTCAATACGGCGATGATATCATCCTCATCCCAGACATCCACCGCAAGTTCCAAACTGCTCACATCGTATAAGATAAATACGGCGCAGAAGATCAACGACAAGGGACGCCGGGACGTGAACGTTTCGGTGACTCCCATGGAATACACCAAATCAGCCAAAGTCAGCGTAGTTATCTCGGGTGAAGAATTTGACCTGAAGAAGGACGGCAACGTTTTTTCCGCCACGTGCTGGACAGAAGATTTCCTCATAGGGGATATGACAGTGACCATTACTGACGGGGATTCAGTGCAGACTGAAGTTCTCACAGGGGTCATAGATCCGGTATACGGACCTGTGGACGGGGCGAAGACCTTTGCCAATGTGCAGGTAAACAACAAAGGCGACTCGACCACCGTTTCCGGCGAGATCAATGTAGTGGCCAGCGAAGTCAGCGGCGTGCCGGAAGCGGAGAACATGAGATTCGTGGTCAGACAGGAAAACGAGGAGCTTGACTCAAAGAAGATAAAGAGCATGTCCACCACCGTGTCTGTCAACATGACGGTGAAGAACACTCTGAAAGGCAAAACGGAGATGTACCTGATAGTCGACGGTTCCGACGGCAACAGATATGAATACTCCATACCTGCGGCAGGGACCGACACGGCCACCAACTATAACTACAACAACGCCATAACTCTGGACAAAGTAACGGACAACAGCGGCAAAGTTATATGGCATTACATAGAAGGCAGCAAATAAGAACGGCCGGCATCTGAAGAAAGAGAGGATCCAATGAAAATAACCATGGCTCACGGCAGCGGGGGCAAATCGTCCCAGGAGCTTATGAGAGACATATTCGGCAAGCATTTCAGCAACGAAGTCCTGGACCGCATGGAAGACGCTGCTGTGCTTGAAGTGAACGGGAAGATCGCTTTCAGCACCGATTCATTCGTGGTCACGCCGTTTATATTCAAAGGCGGAGACATAGGTAAGCTCTGCGTATGCGGTACTGTCAACGACCTGCTGATGATGGGAGCCGAGCCAAAGTATCTGACCTGCGGATTCATCCTTGAAGAGGGACTTGATACGGAAGTGCTTGAGAAAGCCGTAGAATCGATGGCGAAGCAGGCAAAAGAGGCAGGAGTCATAATCGCGGCCGGCGACACTAAAGTTGTCGAAGGAAACGGCGGCATGTACATCAACACCACCGGGATCGGCATGATACCGGAGGGAAGAGTCGTTACAGCCGAAGGTGCGAAGCCGGGTGATGCTATCA
>JAFYIC010000121.1 GCA_017538845.1 Bacillota bacterium
ATTCATTTTCTTTTTTTCTGTTTTTACCCTTTACGCAGATCAGGGCTGTGTGTATAATAAGTATGAAAAGTATAACTAATTATAAACGCTTTTTTCACCCGCAGGTGGTCCATACAGCCTGCACAAAGATAAAGAAAGGAACCAACCATGAAAGACAAATTCGTAGGTATCGCGAAAGTGGGCGAAAAAGGCCAGATCGTAATACCCAAGGAAGCCCGGGACATGTTCGGCATCAAGCCGGGAGACTCTATAGTCGTGCTCTGCGACGTCAACAAAGGCATCGGGCTGCTGAAATCTGAAGTGTTCCAGGAAACACTGGACAAGATAATGCCGGAATAGTAACAGGAGACCGAAATGTATTCTATAGAAACGAAAGACCTTACTAAACAATTCAAGGAAAAGACCGCCGTGGACGGAGTCGATCTGAGGATCAAGGACGGCGAGCTTTTTGCGCTGCTGGGCGTAAACGGTGCAGGAAAGACGACTACTATCAAGATGCTTTCCGCCATACTGCTTCCCACGAAGGGCAGCATCACCATCGGCGGAATGGACATGAAGACCGAATCCAACAAGATCAAAGAGATCCTCAACATCTCCCCTCAGGAGACGGCCATCGCGCCCAACCTGACGGTGCGGGAAAACCTTGAATTCATCGCCGGCGTTTACCAGATCAAAAAGCCGACGATAAAGATAAACGAGATAGTCCGCATGTTCAAACTGGAGGACGTGCTGAAGCAGAAAGCAAAGACCCTTTCAGGCGGCTGGCAGAGGAAAGTGTCCATCGCTCTTTCTCTCATAAACGACCCGAAGGTGCTTTTCCTTGACGAGCCCACTCTGGGGCTTGACGTTATCGCAAGGAAGGAACTCTGGGAGATCATCGAAGGGCTGAAAGGCAAGATGACCACCATCCTGACTACCCACTACATGGAAGAAGCCGAAGCCCTGTCTGACCGCATAGGCATAATGGCAGACGGCAGGCTCATCGCCGTGGGCACGGCCGAAGAACTGAAAGACATGGCGGGAGCGGAGAACTTCGAAGACGCCTTCGTGGCCATAGCTACAGGAAAGGCGGGTGATCAGAAATGAGAACTATGAATTTCGCCAGAAGAAATTTCAAGGAGATCATGAGAGACCCGCTGAGCATCATATTCGCGCTGGCTCTGCCGCTGTTTCTGCTGTTCATTTTCCAGCAGTTCAACATACCGTCGGATAACTACAGGCTTGAGAACTTCACGCCGGGGATCGTGGTGTTCGGATTCTCCTTCATCACCCTGTTCACCGCTATGCTGGTGGCAAAAGACAGGAGCACATCCCTCTTAATAAGGCTGGGCACCAGCCCCATGAGACCGGCTGAATACATCGGCGGATACATGATATCCATACTGCCGATGATCATACTGCAGAACATACTGTTCTTTGCCCTGGCGGTAATAATGGGACTTAAATTCAGCGTATATATCATCCTTGCGCTGCTTGCGTCCATCGTAGTCGCGATACCATTCATCGCCCTGGGAATACTCATTGGTTCAGTTTGTTCGGAGAAGGCATCTTCGGGAGTATCCAGCATCATAATCCAGCTGGTGTGCTTCACCAGCGGCATGTATTTTCCAAAAGAACTGATCGGCAAGGCCTTTGCCAGGGTGTGCGAGATCCTGCCCTTCGAAAGCTGTGTGACGATCCTCAGAGGAATCATGAACAACCAGACGGACATGATCAGCATCCGCAACATCGTGGTGTTCGCCGCATGGACCATCGCTATACTGATAATCTCCGTGGTCGTATTCAAGAAAAAGATGACGAGTGATAATAAATAGGCGGATCGTGATTGATGGTAATAAAAAAGCCCTGGCTACAGGGCTTTTTTGTTGATCAAATAGTCTTTTTTGGCTGACCGTATTCGCGTTTCATCGCTTCGGTCGAAACTATTATATCCCTTGTATTATATTCAAATAGTCCTGCCGCTGGTCGACTACGGCATGTACGACTACCTGCTTTTTCTCTTCGTCAACTTTATAAAAAACCAGATTCTTTTCCAGCGTCAGCGCTCTGTATCCCTGTCTCCTCAATACATAATATCTGAGTTTTTCGCCCAAATAAGGATTCTCCGAAAGCGCCATGATCCGGCTTTGGATCTCGTCAAGTTTTCGCAAAGCCACATCGTTTCCGAAAGCCTGCGCTATATACATGATTATGCTGCGAATGCTCTTGTCTGCAGTGTCAGTCCTGATGATATGGTACTTCAAAATTATTCCTCCGCCAGCATTTTCCGAAGATCATCAAAGGTCTCATCGATTGGCGCAATACGTCCTTCTTTTACATCATCCTGCGCCTGAGCGAGAATCTCCAACAGCTCTATACGCGCCTTCATGTTCTGGTATTCTTCGTAGGAAAGAGAGACCGTATCGCCCCTTCCGTTTACGGTGATTATCACCGCCTCTTTCTCCTCTCTGCATTGTCTGGATATCTCACTGTAATGATTCCTCAGATCCGCAGATGGTCTTATCGTCTCTTTTAATGCAAGCATTTGCTTTACCTCCGTATATGCAAATCATATCATAATTTGACTATATAATCAAGAGGGCTCTGCCTGATGATCTTCGTACCATATTGTGTGAAAAAAGCTTCGCCCTTATCTTAACGCAAAAATTTCCGGAACCCATCGGATTCCGGAAATCCATACAGTCGGTTTTTTCGACATATTATTCAGAGAGTTTGAGTGCGTCCCGCAGGGCGGATTTGTACTGCTCCACTTCGATGACGCCGGGTATCACATAGTCTCCGATGACGAAGAACGGTACCACGTGCACACCATTTGCGGTTGCGGCTCTTTCTTCCAGGACGACTTCGCCACGCAGGTCTGTGGAGTCGAGCATCGCGGACACTTCAGCTATATCCATGCCGCATTTTTCCGCGACTTCAAGGAGTACTGATTTATCCGCCAGTTCCTTGCCTTCGGCGATATATGCATGGAAAAGCGCTTCGATCACCCGGTCGGCTAAACCGGGATCTCCTAAGCCACCCTTTGGAGATTTGCCTCCCGCCGTGCCGGCCAGGACTGAATCGATCTGGCATCCGGCCACGCATCCCTTGCTTTTGCTCTGGGCCAGCTTGGTCAGCCGGTGGGCGTCCATGGTATTGGTAGCGCGAGCCGTCTCGTAGTTAAACTCCAGCCCTTCGTCGCGACCCATCTGTGTAATGCTGCTGAGTCGCTCTCTGGCATCTTCCTCGGACAGTTTGTATTTGTTCATCAATCTCGTAAGCGAAGTCCCCTCCGCGTGCTCGCCTGCATAGGGCTCCA
>JAFYIC010000122.1 GCA_017538845.1 Bacillota bacterium
CAGGCGTCACTCCGCACCGCGACGTACCGGAATTGGAAACCGCATAAAGGGAACCGTCCGGCATCCTCACAAAACTGCAGTGGAATCCGCACAGCGGGTGATCACATCCGGACGGCACAAAACTTTCCTCCGCCAGTCCCGCCTGATCGCATATGTCATATATAAGCTCATCGAGAGTGTACCTGTCGTCTTCTTCAGGCTCTCCGGGAGTCCTGCCAAAATATGAAACCGGCTGGAAGTGTACTCCCCTCACTGCCGGTATGTTGGCGGCGGCAAAGCGCACTATGTCTCCGATCTCACCGTCGTTCACTTCCCGGACTATGGTAGGCACCAGTGTGACCCCTATACCGTATTTATCACATGCCTTTATCGCTTCCTTCTTTTTCTCAAGAAGGTCTGCTCCCCTGAGGGTTTCATATACATCCTGCGAAAAACCGTCGAACTGCATGAAGACGTAATCCACTCCTGCCTCCGCAAGCTGTCTCACAAGGTCTTCATCTTCAGCCAGACGTATGCCGTTGCTGTTGAGTTGTACGAAAGCGCATCCCTGCTCTTTGGCAAAGCTGACTATCTCCGTGAGATCCTCTCTTAGTGTAGGTTCTCCTCCCGATATCTGAAGTGTAGGCGAACCAGCCAGCTTCACGATATCCCGGATATCTTCCTTTATATTCTCAAGCGATCTGTCTTCAATATCGCGGCCGCCGTCGGCAAAGCAGAACCTGCAGCGCAGATTACACCTTTTGGTAACTTCCAGCACCACGCAGCATGTGCCCTGCTCATGCTCCCCGCACAGACCGCAGTCAGACGGGCAGTTTTCTCCTTTACCTTCCGCCAGCTCAGCCGCACCTTCTGTCCATTTGTCAAAATCGATCTTTCCGCGCCATATTGGTACGGAAAAACCTCCATGCTCTTTGCACGTTTGTTTCATGTATACTGCGCCGGTCTCTTTATCCTTCAGAAGTTCCGTCGGTATGTTCCTCCTGCACACGGGACACAGGGATCTTGTCTTCCTTATAATTTCTTTCATTCTTCTTCCCCGTCCATCAGCCCGAAACACTCCGTAAAGAACATGAATACGGAAAGGTTATATCCTCTGGAAACCTCTTCAATGGATTCCTGCATTATTTTTTCCAGCAGATCGGATTCGCACGCCGATGTGGTGTTTATAACTACCGCCAGATCTATGCAGCGTTTGTCTATTCTGGCTTCCACACTCACCGGTCTGTCCACGCCGATCAGATTCACCATGCATACCTGCCTGTCTTCCAGCTGTCCGAAAATCTTCAGATGGGGCGTGGTCCTGTCGTTTTCGCGAAGCCTGTCCGCAATCGCCTTGCCCAGATCCACCAGATAATCGTTAGCATCAAAGTCGTCGCAGCACACCTGTACGTAGTACTGGCAGTTGTACTCGCTGAGCTTTCCGAAGGCTTCGTTGAAAGTCTCCTGCTCTATACCGAAGTCCACGTCTTCAAGCCGTGCGGTATTTGAAATAAGATAGTCTATAACTTCATCCAGTCCTGTCTCTTCAGTAGCGGATATTCCGAGCGCGCTGCATCCCGGATAGGCCTTCGTGATAAAGTCCGTGTACATTTCTTTTTCTTCATCTGTAATGGTGTCGCACTTGTTCAGGATCACCAGGTCAGCCTCTTTCAGCTGAGCGTCCAGCAGGCAGTTCAGCTCCTTCGGCAGTTCCGGATCAGGCCGCCCTTCAATGAGAAGATCCAGTCCCGCCGGCTCTATCACAACTGTGAAAGGCGCCATGTCGAATTCGCCTTTGTATTCATCGTTCAGTTTAAGGTACACATGCTCGAGAGCGCCTACTCCGAAGCCAGGTATGTCTGACATTACAAGGTCGTTACCTTCGGTGTCGAAAAGATTCCTCAGACAGTCCACCAGATCTTCCGTCACAAAGCAGATGCATTCTTCCGCTATCTCCACTGCGTTACGTCCGCAGGCATCAGAATACCGGTAGTCAACGAGGCCCTTGCCGCCTACGTCGTTGGATATCATCGCCGCTTTGCCGTATTTCTCTGAAAATCTCTTCTGCAGCGCCATCATGGTCGTGGTCTTCCCCGCTCCGAGAAAGCCGCTGCATACCATGAACTTCTTCATATAATTGCCTTTCTTCGTCTGCCGCCGGTCCTGTCACGCAGCGGCGTTTATCCGTCATATCGATATTATCCTATATGAAAACAACGCCCTTTTCAATCGCAAAAATGACCCCCCACGGGGCTTGTATCGATTTTTTTCAGGTTTATAATCTGTAGTATGTGACCAGTAAATGGTCTTATGCGCATAACAATCATTTATTGAAACAGGAGGAATAATTATGGCTTGTTTTTTAGTATCAGCTGCAGGCGCTGTTGTAGCAACAGCAGCAGGTAAAGCTGTAGAACACAAAGAAGAAGCTGAGCACGCTATCTCAACAGATCATGCTGTTGCAGAAGCGGAAAAAACTCAGGAAAAGAAGCCGATCACATTCGGAAGAAAGCTCATGTGGCTCGCTTACATGCTCTGGGGCGGCGCTTTCCTTCTCATGTTCGAACATGTTTGGCATGGTGAAGTAGTCCCTTGGTTCCCGTTCCTGACTAATGCATCCAACCCGGCTGACGCTGCGGAGATGCTCCATGAAATGGGTACGGTGGGCGTTACAATGCTGCTTCTCATCGTTGCGGTATGGGCAGGTATCTGCGCAGTTACACATGTGATGACAAAACGTGACACGGCAGAAGAGGAGGCGTAAAGCATGACACTTCTTATCACGGTTTTCGCCGCGATAGTATGCACGATTTGCTGGTATAACCGCAAAGACAACACTATGAAGATGGCTATCCCCTGCTTCATGTTCTGGGGAGCGTCCATCATGTGGCTTGGAGATGCTATATTCGAGTATGCCGAGCAGAAGGCTGCATATTTTACACCGGCACCCGCGGATATGCTCAATGACACATTCCTTGGACTTTCGGTAGTTGCACTGGGCCTCACAGTATGGCTCATCATCCTTCTCATAAAGGATCCGAAAGGAAAGGTGCGCGCTGCACTTAAGAAATAGGGCGGCATGTAAAACGCAGGCAGAACAAAACCCCGCATTACGCGGGGTTTTTGCTTGTCATTATTCAGCTGCATTCTCAGTCTAAAGGTACCATGCGCGCTATAGTTCCTTCCGCCGCAGTATCCTCATCCTGGTTGAGTATCTCATACTTCATTTCACATATGCCGAATCCCGGTCTCTTGGTGGGTCGTTTGGGGCCTATGGTCAGTCTGAGATATATCACGTCACCCAGTTTTACCGGCCTGATCAGCTTCCATTCCTTGATCTCCATCATGACGGAATTCCTGAATATGCCCATGCGCACGTACATACCGTTGGCTATGCCCATTACCAGTAATCCGTGAGCGATCCGGGTTCCGAACCGGGTCTCCTTTGCATACTCTTCCGAAGTATGGATCTCATTGTTGTCGCCGGTAAGTTCGGCAAAGGCGTTGATGTCGTCTTCCGTTATCTCCCTTTTGGGGCTTGTGAAAACGTCGCCTTCCTTTACTTCTTCATATTTCATATGATTTCTCCTGCGTTGCCCGGATCCAATGACGCTCCTCACCGATCCCTTTATTTCACCGTCACTTTGACGCCCTTGCTGATACCGTTCACACCTATTACGTATACAGTGCAGGTGCCCTTCTTCTTGGCGGTTATCTTGCCCTTGCTGTCTACTGTCGCGATGTCGGTGTTATCGCTCAGGTAACGGAACTTCGGAGCATGTCCTTCTCTCAGCAGCAGTTTGTTCGCCTTGACGAGCTTTATCGTGGCCTTGATCGTTGATTTCCTGCCCTTCTTGAGCGTTACTGAGCTCTTGGCTACCGATATGCTCTTCGGGTTGGTGAACTTCTTGGTCGAATTCAGATTGCCGGAAGTGAAGTGCGCTAAATATCCCGTGGATATGGTCTTCCACTTGCCGCCTATCTTGCGCTGTGCTATTACCTTGAACCTGTAGCAGACTCCCTTCTTCAGTCCCTTCTTGATATATGACAGATTCGTTGTGGTCTTGATCTTGCTGGCCTTTGTCTTGCCGCACGGTGCGAAGTATATCTGATATCTCTGTGCGCCTTTGACTTTCTTCCATGTGAATTCAGCTTTGGTGCTGGTCTTCACTTTCGCCTTGCAGATCACCGGATTAACGAGCATAGTGATCTTCTTGCCGCAGTTCGCACAGGTCTTGGCCAGTTTGCCCGATCTGGAAGTCTTGGCCGATCTGGTCAGTTTGTACTCTCCGTACTTATGACCTGTCTTGGCGATGACTTCAGTCTTCGTTTTGCCGCAGCGTTCACATGTATATGTCCTGAGACCGTCCTTTGTGCATGTCGCCTTCGTGGTAATCTCTCCATCGTTCCACTTGTGGCCCAGTTTCTTGATTACCCAGCTGTCCTCTTCTATCTCGGTCGTTCCTTCTTCATCTGAGAAGTATTTGCCGCATACATCACATGTCCAGTACTCGCTGCTTCCTGCCGTTGTACATGTAGCCTCTACCGCGTCTGTCTTCGTCATGTTATGGCCTGTCGCAGGTATCTCTACCGGAGCCTCTATCTCGTTCTCGCCCTCTGCATCGGAGAACATCTTGTTGCAGTTGCCGCATGTCCAGTATGCTTCCGTTCCGGCCTTTGTACATGTTGCGTCTACCTGATCGGTCTTAGTCATGTCATGACCTGTCGCAGGTATCTCTACCG